>JBAVTI010000146.1:0-18736 GCA_049696055.1 Paracoccaceae bacterium
CGCGCTCTTTGCGCCGTTGCGCCCGATCGTTCAGCGCAATTGCCAAAGCCAGTATAACCGCCAAAAGAAACGCTGTGCCCGCAATGATCAAACTGGCCGCAAGCGCCCCCCACCGCTCGGCCAACATCACCCAGATCGCACCAACCCCGGCAATAAACGCTGTCGCCAGCAGGATCGCAACAACGCCGTACAGCACTGCGCTGCGCATCTTGCGTTCAACAAGCTGTTTGATCCGGCCAGTCAGGATCGCCTCGATTTCACCCAGTGGGTTAGCCATCACGGCGCCTCGCCTAGCGCCGCAACAGCAGTGAAATCAAAACCCCAACGCCAAAGGCCATCAAAAGGCCTTGAACCGGGTGGGCGTGCAACCGATCTTCGATGGCTTTTTCCACCGTCTCGGTTTCGCGCAGCAGATCAGCTGCCATTTTGCGGGCCTTCGCCGTGGCCTCGTCTGTATAGCTCTCGGCAGAAGCGCGAAATGCCTGCGCCTGATCCTTGCCATACAATCCCATCATGGCTGTCAGCGCAGCCACATCGGCACGTATCGCGCTCAACTGCGCTACCAGATCTTCGACATCCGGCGCGGCTTCGGTTTTTGCGGTTCTTGTAGCCATGATCTTGATCTCTCTTCTTGCTTTGGGGGCGGTCGGGTTTGTCGATGCTACCACCGTTTTTTGCGATAAGGCGACTTCAGTTCAGAAGGTGCGACGATTCCACACCGCCGCAATCCTTTTGGAACAGGGACCCGCGTCAGAGGCCCACACCCGACCACTTGGATCGCACCTGACGCGAGCGAAAGTAACGTGACGCTAAGTTGCGGGCACTGTGCCGCAATCGGGGGCACTCATGTCAAGAACCGGATCGTTGGGGCCACATTCCTCGCCACTGACCGGATAGCGCCCCGGATCGGCACATCCCGCAACTGCAAACATCATTGCAAAAACCAACAATTGTATCTTTTGTTTCATAGCCTTACCTTTCTTTCTGGGTGACAAACTCTGACTGGTTTCTATGGGTTGTTTCTGACTGGCCTAAGCTCTTCGGGTGCGGCGGCCTTCATGAATTCCAGCACCTCTGCATCGCTGACCTGCGGAAAACGGGCGTAATGCGCACCAACGGCGTTAAAGCCGGTAGGCGCTTCCAGACAGACAATCAGATCGGCATGCGCGCGCAACTCCGTCAAAGCCTCTGGCGATGCGACAGGCACGGCCAGAATGATCTGCGCCGGGCCAGATTTGCGGATCGCCCGCAGCGCGGCCTTGGCCGTGGCCCCCGTTGCAATCCCGTCATCCACCAGAATAACCACCTTGCCCGCCAGCGCCACCGCAGCACGCCCCGCAAGATAAAGCGCCTGCCTGCGCTGCAATTCGGGCCGCTCGCGGTCGCCAAGCTTTCGGACATCCTCTGCCGTCAGCCCCATCATCGCGGCCACGTCGTCATTGACCACGACCTCATCCCCATTGGCCCCCGCAATCGCACCAACCGCCAATTCAGCCTGACCGGGTGCGCCGATCTTTCGAACCAGCATCAGATCAAGCGGGGCACCAAGGGCCGCGGCAACAACCGCCGCAACAGGCACCCCACCGCGCGGCAACGCCAGGACAACCGCCCCTTTCGGTGCGATCTGGATCAACCGCTCGGCAAGTTTTTGGCCCGCTTCGGCTCGGTCGCTAAACATATCGAAACCCTCTTTCAACGTCTGGAAAGGCGCACACGGCAATCCGTTTGGCTATTTTCCCAGGTAACTTTCACAATCCCCATCGCAATACGCTCGAATTGCGCCTGCCAAACGCAAAGGCCCAAAGCACCGCTTTTTGATACGCTCTTTGCACCATGCTGCCATTGACGTGGGTCAATTCAGCCGAATTGGCGAAACTTGACGGCGGTCAAAGACACCGGCACCCTTAGCGCCCTAGTCATTGGTTCAGCGGCTCTGGATCCGGGCACGCCATGACTGGCAGGTTCCCAAACAGACCGGCAAAAAGACATCGCTTACGGTATCGTCGATCAATGGAGACCACGCATGGCGCAGAACGGCGATGATAATTCTGGCACCGCTCTGGCCGCCGAAAACCTGGCTGCGACCTGCGACCCGGCGCAGTTTCCCTTTGATACGACGGCCGATCTGGAACCCCTGCCAACCCTGATCGGTCAAGACCGGGCGCTAGAGGCGATCCGCCTTGCCGCCAGCATCCGCCATCACGGCTTCAACCTGTTTGTGCTTGGCCCCGAAGGCACCGGACGCCATTCCGCCGTGCACCAAATGCTGGAACAAGAGGCCGCAAACCGCCCGGTTCCGCCGGATTGGATCTATGTCTACGACTTTGAGGTGCCCGACAAACCGCGCGCCATTTCGATGCCGTCTGGCACAGCGCGCGGCCTGCAAAAGGCCATGAATGCGCTTGTTGATGATCTGGCGACCGACATCCCTGCCCTGTTCGAGTCCGAAGAATACCAAACCCGCCGCCGCACCATAGAACAGCGGTTTTCCACCCGCAACGACTCGGCCTTCGAGAAGCTGGGTGAAAAGGCGCTGGAACGGGGGGTCACCATCCTTCGCACACCGATGGGTTTTGCCATCGCCGCAACCAAAGGCGACGAGGTTCTCAAACCCGATGCTTTTGCAAAACTGTCGCAGGCCGAGCGCGACTCGATCGAGCAAAAGGTAGCCGAAACCCAGAAAGAGCTCGAGAAATACCTGCGCTCCATTCCCAAGATGGAAAAGGAACACCGCAAGGCCGTGGCACGGCTGAACGCCGAAATGGCAGAACAAGCCGTCGATGATGGTCTGGCCCCGGTCACCGAGGCCTTCGGGCACCTCGAGGTTCTGACAGGGTATCTGGACGCCGTCCGCCGCGACCTGATCCTGAATGCCGAACTGTTCTTGCGGCAAGGCAACCCCGAGACGCGCGGCCCCTTTCCGGTTGCGCAGACCAAATTCCATGCCGACCCCAGCTTTCACCGCTACGGCGTGAACGTCATGGTGTCGAACGGCGCGGACGGCTCAAACGATCCCAAGGGGCTGGCCGAAAAGCGGGGCGCTCCGGTCATATCCGAGCCGCTGCCGACGCTGGCCAACCTGACGGGTCGGGTCGAACACATCTCGACAATGGGCACGCTGGTCACCGACTTTACGCTGATCAAACCGGGTGCGCTGCACCGCGCCAATGGCGGTTTTCTGGTGCTTGATGCGGCGCGCGTGCTGACCGAGCCCTTTGCGTGGGAGGCGTTGAAACGCTGCCTCGAACTGGGGGCCATCCATATCATCTCGGCGGCCGAAATGCTTAGCCTGATGGCCACAACCTCGCTAGAGCCACAACCCATCCCCCTGGAGGTGCGGGTGGTGCTGGTCGGCGATCCGCTGGTACATCTGCTGCTGGTGGCCCTTGATCCGGATTTTGGCCGCCTGTTCAAGTTAGGTGCTGATTTCAGCCACGATATGCCGCGCAACCCGGAATCGATGCTGCTTTTTGCGCGCATGGTGGCCAAGGTTGTGGCAAGTGACACCCTTCGCGCCGTCAGCCGTGAAGGGGTGGCCGCACTGGTCGACCGCGCTACCCGTCTCGCCGAAGATCAGGAAAAGCTGTCCCTCAGGATCGGAACGCTGTGGGATACCTTGCGCGAAGCCGATTTTCTTGCCGGAAAGGCCGGTCAGGATATCGTCGGGGCCGATCATATCGCCGCAGCCCATGCAGCAGCCATTCGCCGCGCCGACCGCCAACGCGCGCAGATGCAGGAACTCTATGCCCGCGGCACGGTTCTGGTCGCAACCCAAGGCAGCCAGATCGGACAGGTTAACGCGCTGACTGTCGCCACCTCTGGCACCTTCAGTTTCGGTCTGCCGGTGCGGATAACCGCGCGCGTGCGGATGGGGGCGGGCAAGGTGATCGACATTGAACGCGAAGTGAAAATGGGCGGTCCAATCCACTCCAAAGGTGTGCTGATCCTGTCCAGCTATCTGGCCACGCATTACGCGCCCGACGTGCCCCTGTCGCTCTGGGCAAGCTTGGTATTCGAGCAAACCTATGGCGGGGTCGAAGGCGACAGCGCCTCGGTTGCGGAACTATGTGCCCTGTTGTCCGCACTCGCCGGTCTGCCCTTGTCACAATCGCTGGCGGTCACGGGTTCCATCAATCAGATGGGCGACGTGCAACCCGTCGGTGGCGTCAACGAAAAGATCGAAGGCTTCTTTGACGTCTGCAAAGCGCGCGGGCTGACCGGGCAACAAGGCGTGCTGATCCCCCGCCAAAACGCCAAGGATCTGATGCTGCGCCCGGATGTGGTGGCGGCGGTCAAGATCGGTCAGTTCCACATCCATGCCATCTCGCATATTGATACGGCGATAGAGCTGCTGACCGGCCTTCCGGCGGGTATCCGGGTCAGCAATGGCACCTTCGAGGATGGCACCGTAAACGGCAATGTCGAGGAAAGGTTGCTGGGATTTGCGCTGTCGCTGCGTGATTTCAGCAAACCGCGCGACACCGGCGACGACCAGGGGGGTGATGAGGAATGATCTCTCTCGCGGTTTCTCACGGCCCCAGCTTCGCACCGCACTGTCACGCCCCCCAGTCGACCTGAAACGTTCCACCCGGCCCTTGACAGCTTTCGGCGCCAGCCGCAGGCTAACGCTACCAATCCCGGCACGAAAGCAAGCAATCCCGTGGACATCCGCAATTACGCCGGTTTCATCGCCGCCGCCGAACTGGCCAGCATCACCCTTGCTGCCGAGCGGCTGAACATCACCCAATCCGCCCTGTCGCGCCAGATCAAGGCGCTTGAGGAATCCCTAAGCGTGCGGCTTTTCGAAAAGACCGGCCGCAATGTCCGCCTGACGGTGCCGGGCGAGGCGCTGTTTTCGCGGATCAGCGATGTGCTTGCCGCCGATCGCACCATGCGCAATTTCGCCGCCGATCTGGCCCAAAACAACGCGGGGCTGCTAAAGGTCGGTGCCTGCTCGCAACTGATCGAACGCTACCTTCCCGCTTTCCTGCGGCGTTGGCGCACGGAAAATCCCGGCATCGACATTCGGCTGGAAGATGGCGGTGGCCCGGAACTGGCTGAAAAGCTGCGGGCCGGAAAAATCCACCTGACCATTAGCGCCACCCCCCCTGCCCCCATCGACATCTTCGAGATGCGGCTTTTGGGCACCTTGTCGTTCCGCGCCGTGGCCACGCCTGAATTTCTGCCCGACACCGGCACGCTGATCGAACTCTCCGACCTTTTGGCCCATCCCATCCTGACCCTGAACAAGCGCCACGCCTCGCGCGAAGTATTCGATGCGGCATGCAGGCTTTCGGGAGAAGTGCCGCGCATCGTGCTGGAAAGCTATTCGCCCCACACCTTGTTTGCCATGGCCGAGGGGGGCAACGGCGTGGCTGTGGTGCCGTCGTCGGCCCAGCTTTCCGGCAAATCGCTGGTCAGCCGCCCCATCGCCTTGCGGGGCGAACCCATCGGTTTCAACATCTGCGCTATGTGGGACAGCCGCGCCCCCCTGCCACTTTACGGTCAACGCTTTGTCGAACAGGTGCGCGCCCATATTCTGGCCGAGGAAACCGCGACATCGGCGCGTTTGATCGCCGTGCCGGGGCGCAAACACGTCGCCTAGATCGCCTTTCGGGGGCAGCCGCCAAATCCACACTCTGCCAGATCCACAGGCAAACCCAGCATCCGAACGCCTGCGAACCGCTTTGCCATTCATGCCATTCAGGAATGAGTTTCCGATGAAAATATTCATTGGACGCGATTGTTGCCCCAAGGCTAGGGTTGGCATGTCTGCTGGGCCATCGCTGCCCGCAGGCTTTGGGGGCGTGGCGGCATCATGCAAAAACTTGGCTGGAAAAACCTGCAATCGCTGAACCAAGAGCGGATCGTGCTTGCCCTGACGGTTTTGATATTTCTTGCCGCAGCCATAGGCTTGCAGGGCTTTCTTACATCGGCCAACCTGGTGTCGATTGTGCGCTCGATTGCGGTCCTGGGGATCCTTGCGCTGGGAATGTCGATTGTCATCATCGGGCGCGGCATTGATCTGTCGATGGTGGCGATCATGGCGATGTCCGTGGCGTGGTATCTGCAACTACTGGGCAATGGCACCTCTGACATGTCAGCCTTCGGGCTGGTGCTGGCCGGGGTTGTACTGATCGGCGGGGTGAACGGCTTTCTGGTGGCCTACGCCGAGGTTCCGGCAATCTTTGTCACCCTTGCCAGTGGCTCTTTCGTGTTCGGCTTTGTGCGCTCGCAACTGATCACGTCAGACGCGGTGCCGGTGCCACCGGGCCACTGGGTCGAGGCGGTGGGCCGCCTGCGCATCATCGGCCTGCCGGTCGAGGTGCTGCTGTTTGCCGCCCTTTCCCTCATCGCCTACGGCTTCCTGCGTTATACCAAATGGGGCCGCTACGTTTACTTCGCCGGCGATAATCCTGCGGCGGCCCGCAATATCGGCATTCCGGTGCGGCCGATGCTGGTGTTGCGCTATATGCTGTCGGCGTTGACGGCCTTTGTGGCAGGCCTGCTGACGGCGGCAAGTCTTTTGTCGATCAACACTCGGGTGGTCAATTCCACCCTGCTTTATGACATCATATTGGTGGCGGTGATCGGCGGCATCGGCCTTGCGGGCGGCAAAGGCGGCGTGCGCAACGTGCTGTTTGGTGCCGCCCTGATCGGGATCATGCTGAATGCGATGACCATCATCGACATCCCGCTGCTGTATCAAAACCTGATCAAATCCACGATCCTGCTTCTGGCGATCATCTTTGATGGGCTGATCAATCCCCGCGATGAACAAACCGCACAACAAGGCGATATTTGAAGAAACGGCACAAAAGCCGGCAAAGACCAACCAATTCCAACAGATAAGAGGATGTGACATGAGACTGCTCAAAACCCTTGCCTTGATTTCCACGGTTTCCGCCTTTGGCGTGGCGACAGCCCCCTTTGCCACCGCGCAAGAAGATCCCGGCCCCGCCGCCTATGCCGCAGCCCTTAACGGCAAGCGCGTGTTGATGGTGCCGATGGCCATGGGGTTCGATCTTGCCCAAGGCTGGGCGGCCTATGTCGGTCCCGAAGTCGAAGCTTTCGGTGGCGTGTTCGAGACCCGCGATCCGAACTGGAGCGTCGAGGCCGGCGCGCAGGCCCTGACCGAAGCAATTTCCTCCGACCCCAAACCCGATGTGCTTTTGGTGATGTCGCCCGACATGAACTCTTACGCCAAGATCATGAAAAAGGCACAAGAGGCCGGGATCTATGTGATCTTGATCGACAACCCGGCCAATTTCAAAGCCGATGCCTATGTCGGTGCCGACTGGAACCGCCTTGGTCAGATCGAGGCCGAGGCCGTGGTCAAAGGCTGCGGCGAAGGCTCGTCCAAAAAGATCGGTCTGGTGCAGGGCGATCAGGTTAATGCCACCAGCCTGTACCAATACGCGGGCATCATGGAGGTCATCGCTAAGAACCCCGGCTTCGAGGTCGTAGCCCAGCCTGACAGCAATTGGGATGCCACCACGGCGCGCAACGTCACCACCACGATGCTGCAACAAAACCCCGATATCTGCGGCATCATCGACTTCTGGGATGGCGACGCCACCGGCACCGCCGCCGCCATTCGCGATGCGGGCATGGAGGACAAGGTATTTCTCGTCACCACCGGTGGCGGCGAAAAGGCAGCCGACTGTGTGGCACTGGAAAACGGCACCTTTGACGCTGTGGTGATGACCGACCTCAAGGGCGAATCCGGCAGCATGGTGGCGATGATCAAGTATCTTTTGCAAAGCGGCCAACCCGCTGGCACCGCCTCGCCCTACCTTTACACCCTGCTCAAATCCACCACCAAGGCCGACCTGTTGCCCGATACCTGCTGGGATCTGAAGGCCCTGCAAGCGGCGGCAAACTAAGCCCTGCCTTCTACATCTGTCGGCGGCCCCGCAGATCGGGCCGCCGACCCCTGCCCTCCCCTTGATCGGACGTTTCTCTGATGACCCTCCGCGAGCGGCTGCAAGCCTGGCGCTACAATCTTGTCCCCGATCATATCATCGGCGAGATCCTGACCAAACGCTGGACTGATAACGCCATCCCGTTTCTGGCGCTGATCGTCACGGTCGCCAGCTTTGGTTCGGTGATCCCGGGGTTCTTCAAACTATACTCGCTGCAAGAATCCACCCGCCAACTTGGCGAATTTTCCCTGGTGGTCATCGGTCTGACTGTGGTGATGCTGGGCGGCGGCATTGATCTGGCGGTGGGCTCGATTTTCGCCCTGTCGGCCTTTGCCGCCGTTTCTGCCTTTTTCATCTTCGAGGCCCCGGTCTGGGTGGCGTTCCTCGCCTCGGTCAGCGTCGGGCTGCTCTGCGGCGCGATCAACGGCTATCTGGTGGGCTATCTGCGACTGCGGGCGTTTCTGACAACCCTCGTGACCTTCATCATCGGGCGCGCAGTCTATGACATTCTGGTGGTCCAATACGGCTCGCAGGTGCAGATGTCGCAAGCCTCATCGCCGCTGTGGGATTTCATCGGCGATGGCACCCTGCTGGGCATATCAGTGCCGGTTTGGGCGGCGGCGGTGCTGGCGATTGTCACCCATGTGGCGCTGACCCGGTCGCGCCCCGGCTGGCATGTGCTGGCGGTGGGCGGGTCGCGGCGCTCGGCCCATAACGCGGGCATCCGGGTGCGCCAGACGGTATTTCTGACCTACGTCTTTTCTGGCCTGACCGCTGCGGTGGCCGGTTTCCTCATTGCGACCCGGCTTTCGGGCGCAGGCCCCGGCACCGGCTTGGGCCTTGAGATTCTGGCGCTGACGGCGGCGGTGGTCGGCGGCAACAGCCTTGGTGGCGGGCGCGGATCGGTGGCCAAAGGCCTGATGGGTGCCATCATCGTGCTGGTGATGACCAACGGCCTGATCCGGCTTGGCTATGGCACCGGAACCAACCAGATGGTGCTGGGCCTGTTGCTGGCGGTGGCGGTCACCATCGACATCCGCTGGCTGAAAAACCGCGACAAAGTGCTGAACGAGGTCTACGTCGCCCCGGTCTATCTGGCCTTGGGGGCGGCACCATCGGCGGTGCCCGGCAGCGGCACGCCCTATGCGCTGAACAACCATCTTGGCACGGCGGACGCCATTGGCCTTGGCACGCTGGAAGGCCCCGAAGATGTGATCCTTGACCGCGACGATCACCTCTACTGCGGCACCCGGCATGGTGAGATTGTGCGCTTTTTCGCCCCCGATTACACCCGCTCCGAGGTTTTCGCCCATGTCGGCGGCTTCCCCCTTGGCCTCGCGTTTGATCGCGACGGCAACCTGCTCAGCTGCGTCGGCGCGATGGGGCTTTATTCGATCTCGCCCGACCGTCAGGTGACAAAGCTGACGGCAGAAACCCGGCGCTCGTTCACTTCGATCGTCGATGACGCCCGCCTGCGCGACCCCAATGATCTTGATATCGCCCCCGATGGCCGGGTGTATTTCACCGATAGCACCAAGCGCTATGATGCCCACGACTGGACGCTCGACAGTATCGAGAACCGCGCGACGGGCCGGCTTTTGGTCTATGATCCGCGCGATGGCACAACCACAACGCTGCTGGATGGCTACCGCTATACCAACGGCGTCTGCATGGCGCATGACAACAAGTCGTTGTTTTTCGCCGAAAGCTGGGCCTGCCGCATTCATCGCTATTGGCTGCAGGGGCCAAAGGCGGGCACGGCGGAATGTGTGATCCGCGATATGCCGGGCTACCCCGACAACATCAACCGCGCCTCGGATGGCAGCTATTGGATGGCATGGCTGGGCATGCGCACCCCCAGTTTCGATCTGTCGCTGCGCCACCCCGCAATGCGCAAACGCATGGCCCGACGCTTGCCGCAAGACGAATGGCTGTTTCCCAATATCAACACCGGCGGCGTGGTGAAATTCAACGAAAGTGGGCAGATAGTGCAGGTGCTGGGCGATCTGACAGGCGACGCGCATCCGATGGTCACCTCGATGCGCGAACACAAAGGCTCGCTGTTCATTGGCGGCATCATGAACAACCGGATCGGGCGCTACCGCATTGCGGGTGCCAACCCGGACTGGACCGCGAACGATGCCTATTGGGGGCCAAAGCCATGATCTTTGACCCGCTGCTTGATCTGTTTCGGGGCCGCGCCATCACCATCCCGCCGCTGGACGGCGCGTTTCGCGCCAATACCGCGCTGGATACCGCGCCGATGCATCTGGCCTTGCCCGCCGCCGACAATCTGGTGGCATGGCAAGGCAAAATGCTGGCCAGCAGCGGCACCGATCTGGTGAACACCGGCACTGCAACCGTGATCCAACACTGCGCCGCCCCGATTTCGGCCCTCGCGGTGTCCCCCGCAGGCGATCTGGCGGTGGCGCAGGATACCGGCGCGCTTACCATTGCAGGCGCAAATATCACCCTGCCTGCCGGGTTGGGCTGCATCACGGCACTGGCCTTTGCCCCCGATGGCGCGCTGTGGCTTGCCAATGGCTCGGCCACCCACAGGCCCTCGGAATGGGCCGCCGACCTGATGGAGAAAAACGCCTCCGGTTCGGTGTGGCGGCAAGCCAGTCCCGGCCAAAAGTTCGAAAAAATTGCCGCTGGGCTGGCCTTTCCCTATGGCCTGTTGCCGCAGGGCGACGGCGTGATTGTCAGCGAAAGCTGGCGCCACCAGCTGATCCGCCTTACCGCAAACGGCGTGGCCTCACCCGTGCTGCGCCACCTGCCCGGCTACCCCGCCCGCCTGACCGCTACCCCCGATGGCGGCGCGTGGCTGGCGATGTTCGCGCCGCGCAACCGGCTGATCGAGTTTGTGCTGAAAGAACATCACTACCGCCAAGACATGATGGCATCGGTGCCCCGCGACCACTGGATAGCCCCCGCCCTTGCCTCGGGCCGCAGCTTTATCGAACCCATGCAATGCGGCGGCATCCACTCCATGGGGGTGCACAAGGCATGGGCCCCCAGCCGGTCCTTCGGACTGGTGGTGCGGCTTGATGCCAATATGGTGCCGCTGCACAGCCTGCACAGCCGCGCCGATGGCAAACGGCATGGCGTCTGCAGCGTCCTCGAAACCGCAGGCCAGGTTTTCATTGCCTGCAAAGGCGGCGATTGCGTCGTGGTAGCCGACGCCGCAGCAGCCGGGGGCGCATGATGGAACCGATCCTGCGACTGGAACACATCACCAAATCCTACCGCTCGGTTCCTGCGGTGCGCGGCGTGAATTTCGACCTGCGCGCCGGGGAAATCCATGCCCTGCTGGGGGAAAATGGTGCCGGCAAATCCACCTTGACCAAGATCATGGCCGGGGCCGTGCAAGCCACCGATGGCCGCATGTTCCACCATGGCCGCGCGGTGTCGTTCGCCTCGCCGCACGAAGCGCTCAAGGCTGGCATCGCCATGGTGTTTCAGGAAACCTCGCTGGTGCCCTCGATGACGGTGGCGCAAAACCTCTATCTGGGCTCCGAACCCTTCCTCAGCCGTCTGCGCGGCACCTACATCGCCGCCCAGCAGTTCCTGCAATCGCTTAACTTCCCGGTAGACCCCACCGCCATGGTCGAAAGCCTTGGTGCCGCCAAACGCCAGATGGTCGAGATCGCCCGCGCCGTCCACCACAACGCCGAAGTGATCATCTTTGATGAACCCACCGCCACCCTGACCCCCGAGGAAAAGCGCCATTTCTTTGCGCTGCTGCGGCGGCTAAAGGCGCGCGGCGTGTCGATCATCTTTATCAGCCACGCACTGGAAGAGGCTTTGGCGATCTCAGACCGCATCACCGTTCTGCGCGATGGCGAACTGGTCATCACCGGCGACACCCGTGATTTCGACCGAGAAAAGATCATCGCCGCCATGGTAGGGCGCAGCCTCTCTGGCGCGCTTTATCACAAACGCAAAGCCGGCAGTTTGCGCCGCGCCGGGGCTAAAGTCCTGTCAGTGCAAGACATTTCCAAAGGGGCGATGGTGCGCAACACCTCGTTTTCGGTGTTCGAGGGTCAGGTGACCGGCGTCTTTGGCCTTATTGGTTCAGGGCGCACCGAAACTTTCAAAATCATCGCTGGCATCTTCAAACGCGATTTCCTGCGCGGCGGTGCCATCGCGCTTGATGACAAACCGGTGCGCTATCGCACGCCCTATCAAGCGGTGCAGGACGGCATTATCTACGTCACCGAAGACCGCAAATCCGAAGGCATCTTCGAGACGATGTCGATCGGCGAAAACATGTTTGGCGGCAAACTTGCGGCGGGCCATGACAAGGCCTGGCTGATCCGCCAACAGGATATCGCCAAACTCAGCGCCGAATGGACAGCGAAACTGAACATCCGCGCCATCAATGCCAATGCCAAAGTGGTCGAGTTGTCGGGCGGCAATCAACAAAAGGTGGTGATCGGCAAGGGCTTGGTCCAAGCCCCCCGCGTGGTGATCTTTGATGAGCCCACCCGCGGCGTCGATGTGGCGGCCATTGCCGAGATTCATCAGATCATCAAGGATCTGGCCGACGCGGGCCTCGCCGTGGTGATGATCTCGTCCTACCTGCCCGAGGTTTTGAACCTGTCAGACCGCATTCTGGTCTGCCGTCAGGGCCGCATCGTTGAAGAACTCTCACCGCTTGATGCCACCGAAGAAAAGATCATGTATGCCGCCGTCCACTGACCGCGCGCGCAAGGGAAAGCTATAGGAAATGGCCAAAACAATCTGGACCTACTACAAGGGCTGCTGGCACGAAGGCGACACCCGCATCCTGGGGGCCACCTCGCATGCCACATGGCTTGGCTCGCTGGTATTCGACGGCGCCCGCCTGTTTGAGGGCGTCAGCCCCGATCTTGATCGCCACTCGGCCCGCGTCAACGATTCCGCCCGCGCTTTGGGGTTGGAACCCACGCTGACTGGGGCGGCAATTGCGGCGCTCACCTTCGACGGCCTGAAGAAATTCACCCCCGGCACCGATGTCTACATCCGCCCGATGTACTGGGCCGAAGAAAGCGATACCGGCATCCTGCCACCCAAGGCCTCGACCACCGATTTTGCCCTCTGCCTTGAGGAAATGCCCATGGTCGCCCCCACCGGCTTCACCATTACCACCACCCGTTTTCGCCGCCCGACCATGGAGGTGATGCCGGTCAATGCCAAAGCCGCCTGCCTTTACGCCAACAACGCCCGCATGGTGCGCGACGCGCAATCACGCGGCTTTCAGAACGCGCTGACCTGCGATGCCAACGGCAATGTGGCCGAACTTGCCACCTCGAACGTGTTCATGACCCGTGGCGCCGAGGTGTTCACCCCGATGCCCAACGGCACCTTTCTCGACGGCATTACCCGCCAGCGGGTGATCGGCCTGCTGCGCCAAGCCGGGGTTGCTGTCCACGAAGTCACCCTCAAAGTTGACGATTTCCGCGAGGCGGATGAGATTTTCTCCTCGGGCAACGTCTCCAAAGTCGTGCCTGTCATCGGCTTTGATGACCGCAAACTAGAGTTTGGCCCGATCGCCCGGCGCGCACGGGCACTCTACTGGGAATGGGCACACGCCCAAAAGCATTAAGGGAACAAACCATGGCAACCGTAACCCTGATCTCCGACAAGGCCGCCGCCCTCAACCCCGCGGTGCAGGCGGTGTTCGACGACATCCGCGCCACCCGCAAAACCGATTTCATCAACAACTTCTGGCGCGCTCTTGCCAACGATCCCGCCACCCTCAAACGCACCTGGGAACAGCTTAAATCGGTGATGGCGGTCGACGGTGCGCTGGATCCGCTGGTGCGCGAGATGATCTATATCGCGGTCTCAACCGCCAATTCCTGCGGCTACTGCGTCCACTCCCACACCGCCGCCGCCCGCGCCCGTGGCATGACCGACGCCCAACACGCCGAGCTTTTGGCGGTCATAGCACTGGCGGCACAAACCAACCATCTGGTCACCGCGATGCAGGTGCCGGTGGATGATGCCTTCACCATCAAATCCTAGGAACCCCGCCATGTCCCCGCAAACCATGGGCCTGATCGCGCACCACCCCGGCGGCCCCGAGGTGATGGCTTGGGAACCCCTGCCCCTTGCCGCCCCCGGACCGGGCGAGGTGCGCCTGCGCCATACCGCCATCGGGGTGAACTTCATCGACATCTACTTTCGCAGCGGGCTTTACCCTTGGCCCGAGGCAACCCTTATTCCCGGTGCCGAAGCCGCAGGCGTGGTTGACGTGGTCGGCGCGGGCGTGACCGGCCTGCACCCCGGCGATCGGGTGGCCTATGTCATGCGCTACGGGGCCTACCGCCAGGCACGGGTGGTGCCCGCTGATCGGCTGGTAAAACTGCCCGCCGACATCAGCGACACCCTTGGCGCCAGCGTCATGCTCAAGGGGCTGACGGCGCAATATCTGGTCACAGCGTCCTATGTGGTGAAACCCGGTGATACCGTGCTGGTGCATGCGGCGGCAGGCGGCGTCGGGCTGTTGTTGGGCCAATGGTTGGCGGCCATCGGTGCGCGGGCCATTGGCACCGCGGGGTCAGATGAAAAGGCCGCCCTCGCCCGCGCGCACGGCTACGACGCGGTCATCAACTACCGAACCACCGATTTCGTCGCCGCTGTGCAAGACCTGACCCACGGCCAGAAATGCGCTGCCGTTTACGACAGCGTCGGGGCCGATACATGGCGCGGGTCGCTGAAATGTCTGGCGCCCTTGGGGATGTTCGTAAACTTTGGCCAATCCTCGGGCATGATCGAGGGCTTTTCGCTGGCCGATCTTGCCGCAGGCGGCTCGCTGTCGGCCAACCGTCCGGTTTTGTTCGACTATATCGCCAAGCGCGACGATCTCGAACGCCGCACGTCCGCGCTTTTTGCCATGCTGACCAGCGGCGCTATCCGCTGCGATGTGCAAAATGTCCACCCCTTGCAGGCCGCCGCCCAGGTCCATGCAGCGATGGCTCTGCGCCAGACCACCGGCTCCACCGTGTTGATCCCCTAGAGCGGATTACTTTCAATCTGATTCAGATTGAAAGCAATCCAAGACCAGAGCGGGCTAAGAATGCTGCGTGTTGCACGCTATCGGGCGTGATCACGCCACCGGGCGGCGGCGGATCACACCGCGCCCAAGGCCTTGGCGCACAGTGTTTTCCTCGAAGAACCCAATCCGCCTTAATAAACCGCTGCGTATCGGTCGCAAAGGGCGCGCCCCGATGTGCCACCAACAATCTCGATCTCTTTGTGCTTCATCGCCAGATAACAGGCCATAAACTCTGCAGCAAACCACCCCTTCACCACTTCATCCGCCTGCAACGCCGCCAGCGCCTCGGTCAGGCTGCCGGGCAGACGCTGAATGCCCAACCGCGCACGTTCCGCCGCTGGTTTCTGATCCGGATCCCCGGCAATAATCGGCGGCGCGGGCAGGTTGGCACGCAGGCCCTCCAGCCCGGCCCGGATCAGCACCGCTAGCGCGAGGTGCGGGCTGGCCGTCGCATCGGCAGCGCGATACTCCATATTGAAAGCCCGCGCCGGGTCATCCCCCGGACGCGCCGAGGTTGGGCAAATCCTTAACGTCGCTTCGCGGTCGCCCTCGCCAAGCGTGGTCCACGCCGCCGCCCAATGGTGCGGTTGCAGCCGCATATAAGACAAGACCGACGGCGCGGTAAAAGCCGTCAATGCCGGAAGATGGCGAATAATTCCGGCGGCAAAAGCCCCGGCGCGCTCTGAAAGCCTGCCGGGGCGGCTGGCATCAAATGTCACCGGATTGCCGGCACCATCGGTAAAGCTCAGGTGAATATGCACCCCGTTGCCAACGCCATCCGGGTCGGTTTTCGGCGCGAAACTGGCACGCCAGCCAAATTGCGCCGCCAGTTCACGGGTAACTTCGCGGATGGTCACCCCACGGTCGGCGGCGCTCAGCGCATCCGACGGGCCGCAAACAATCTCAAACTGATCATGGCCGTATTCCGCCAAAAAGGTTTCCGGCTCGGCCCCGGCTTCGCGCAACGCCGCAATCAGCATCGGCCCAAACGGGTCGGCGCGGCGCTGCGCCGCCAGCGAAAACGCAGGCGCTGCGGGCCAGTCGGCCCCCAAGATCTGAAACTCTTGCTCGAACGCCGCAACCACCCGCAGCCCGGTTTCCGCCTCCAGATCCGCAATCGCCAACCGCAGCATAGACCGCACACAGCCGACCCAAGGTCCGCCCGCCAGATCGGTGATATCACAATGGTAAAAATGCAGCGGCGTCATGTCGGGGATCGTGGTCACCCGTACCTTGGCTGTCGGGTCAGGGATCAGCCGCAAATCGCCCACGGGTCCAAAGGGGTTGGGGCTGGCAATCTCATCAAACGGGGTCAGTGCCAGGTTGGCAGGCACCCAGCCCACGCCCTTGGCCATTCCGCTTTCCAGATCACGCACCGGGATCGACCGCCCGCGGGTGATGGCGGCAATATCGGTGGTGACAAACGCCACCAGCTCTTCAATCTCGGGCGAAAACATCCGCGTCCTCCCTCAGCCCGCCAACGCGGCCATCCGCGCCACCACGGTATCGGTATCGGTGATCCAGCAATAGCCGCCATAGGCCCGCAATGCCGCCGCATGACGCTCGGACGTATAGGTGGCGCAGGCATCCTCTACCACCGTCACCAAATACCCCCGGTCCGCCGCATCCCGCACCGCCATATCCACGCATTGGTCGGTAACGATGCCGGCAATGATCAAGAACCGCGTATCCAGATTGCGCAAAACATAGTCGATATTGGTGGAATTGAACACCCCGGACGAGGTTTTGGGCAACACGATCTCGTTGCGCGCCGGGGTCAGCGGCGCGATAATCGCCCCTTCCGCAGCCCCCTTGGCGACATGCATATTCGACAACTTATGGTCCAGCGAACGGTCGCGCCCGTCTTCGGTCAGGCTTTCGATGATGGTGTGCAGCACGTTTTCGCCCGCCGCGCGAAACGCCTGCAGCAACCGCACCTGATTGGGCACTACCGTCTGCCAAACCCGCTGCATCAGATAGCTGTCGGCAGGCATCGGATGGGTCGGGTCCAACATCGGCTCGGCCCAAATCCGCTGCATGTCCACCAACAGCAACGCCGTGCGCCCGGCCTCATACGCGCTGCTGCGGCGCAGGGTCTGGCCGCCAAATTCGATGCTGAACTCTGTCATTGCGGCCATTCCCTTGCATTAGCGCCGCCTTTAAGGAACGCCGTGATCCGACCGCAGCGTGGAAAGCTATGGCGCAATAGTCAATGCACTTCATCGCCCTGATCGCCCCCGATATACCCTGCAAAACCTACCCCACCGCCCTGCGGCCACTCTGGTTGCAGGGAACGGCACTGGCACTGGTGTTGACACCGCTTGCCGGGTTGGGCAAGGCTCGCTCACTTACCTCGCCCCCTGCAAACTGCAAGTGAAAGTACGATCACCGCCCATGTCAAACCGCCCTCCCCAGCCACTCGGTACCCTTGCGCGCCGGTTCAAGACATTGGCAAAGAAAGTTCTGCGGCCCGCCGATCAACCTTCACCCAACGGGGGCCCCAACCAAACCCGATCCGAGATCTATTCGCAAAAAGCCCTGATCGGCAAAAAGGGTTTCATCTTCCTTGGCGGTTCTGATGCCAACAGCGTACTTGATCATCTGGCTGGCAAAATCCAGATGTCGCCCGCCGCCATCAACGTGCATCGCCGGAATTTTGCGGCCCTTGATGGGGTTACATGCCCCACCAGCGTGTTGGTCGTCCCCGAGGCGCATCTGGTCTATAGCGACCTGCTGCCCAGTGATTACCGCATTTCACTGGCCCGCCCGGTCTCGGTTTTGCGTGCGCACCACCCCGGACGGGTGATCTACCCGCTGGATGCCTTCAAGGCCGCCCGCAAATCGGGCACCGTCATCTACACGGGCCGCGATTCCCATTGGACGGAATTTGCCGCCATCGAGGCGTATAAAATCTGCCGCACGGCCCAAGGCATCACCCAGCCCTTCACGCCCGCCTACACCCCGGATCTGACGATCGAAGCCGGCGATCTGACCATGGCCGATGTCCGCGAGGTTTTGCGAAAAGAAGGGCTGGTCGATCAACGCAGCCAACGCCACGTCGGCACCCTGCTTTACGCCAACGGGGTGCGCAACAATGGCAGCATCACCATTCGCCACAATCCAACGGCACCGCTTGGGCGCTGTCTGGCCTTTGGCACCTCGTTTTCCCGGCATTTGATCACGGCCTACAGCACCGATTTCAAGGAACTGATCTTTTGCTACGGCACCACGATTGACCCCGAATTCGTGGCGATGGTGCAACCCGATCATCTGTTCATCGAACAGCCCGAACGGTTCATCCATATGCCGCAGCTTTCGGTGCCGGGTGGCGTGCTGTGCTCACACGCCCTGCGCGCCGATCCGGCAACCTCGACGCTCAACCCGACGCAGGCATCGCCAGCGCTTGGCGAACTTGTAGCCCTGCTGGTTCATCTTGCAAACCTGCCTGCCCCGCCCGACCCTGCCCCGCCGATCCTGCCAACCTTTGGCCGCTTTGACTTGGGCCCGCAAACGGTGGCGCGGCTGAATGTGATCGCGGGCTTTGCCCTGACCGACACCAACCGCGACACGCTGCGCATTCTGATCTCGGGCCTGTATCGGCGGGCGGGCTTTCAAAGTGCTGCCGTCCGCCTTGTGGATAGCGGCATCCTCAACCCGCATCTTGATCTGTTGCCTGACACCGAAATGGGCCTTCTGGCCCGCATCCGTGCGGGTTTTCGCCTTGGCAAGCGGACCGAGCTTTTGGCCGATCTGGTGCAATTGGTTG
>JBAVTI010000147.1:0-6409 GCA_049696055.1 Paracoccaceae bacterium
CTGCACCCCGTTGCCCTTTGGGCAAATCCAGGCCGGGTTAATCTTGCCGCGCGGCTTTTGTCGGTACCCCGGCATAGGCAAGGTTGCCTGAAACCCATGTTTGGCGGATTGACGGGGCTTGCCCTTCTGGCCAGTCGATCAAAACCAGATCGGCGCGCAGGCCCGGTGCGATTTGTCCGCGATCATTTAGCCCCAAGGTGCGCGCGGGGTTCGGCCCCTTGCACGAAGGTTTCTTACGAGATCTCACCGGACCAGAGTTCGCGCCATCTCGTGACATCTTGCGTCGCCATATCATGGCAACCTGGCCACTCAGGCCCGAAACCCAATTTCACGGAAACTTCCGTCTTATGTGCTTCCTGTGGATTTCGCTGCCTTCAACCGGTACCTTGTAACGGTTGTGCACATTGCTGTTGGCCTTGGCGTCACCAGCGACGAAGCCCGGAAATTGCTGACGGCAACAAAGGTAAATCCTGCCGGCGGACCTAAGCGGCCCTATGGATTTACCTATAGACGCATGAAGATCGCGCAAAATTTTCTACGTGCGTGGCCATATATCTGATCAGTTCGAAGCGGTACAAGCTATCTGGCAGCAAACACGCGTGGATAATTTTGTTTCGGAATGAACATATTCGCCAACTTCCGGCAATCAGTTCCCACTCTGGTTCTTATCTGTGGAAGGGGAACACCGCGAAAACATTCTGACAAAATGTTCGTTCTTTGATCGGGCTTGCCGCCGAGATCACTGTCGCCAGTATCAATACAGAAACTGTTTGGACCAGAATCTGTCGATGCGCGCGGGCATTCTTGATACTGCGGCATCATGGCTGCGGACAATCCCGCCCTTCCATGTCGCGCCGACGCCGACGCGAGGTATGAACCGACCTGACAGTATCGAGATCGACCGACGATTCATGCCAGTTTTGCTGAAAACGAGTCTGCGCCTGCGGCAAAATCCTCGTTGACGGCGAGGTGCCGAGCGAGCCTTTGGCAAATCCCGAACAAGTCAGTGACCCCCAAGCGTTCACCTGTTCGTGAACTGCGTAACAGTTGCCGTTTTCAGACGACTTGTCAGGTAAGGCGCTGGTGCCTTTGCTGGTTTAAATGGAGACAACTGATGACGATTCACCCCAAAAACCTGATGATTGCTGGCGCTTTGGCTGCTGGTTTGGCTGCGCATTTCGCAGGGGCCGCACAGGCCGCGGACATGGAAAAGTGCTTTGGTGTCGCTTTGGCGGGCCAAAATGATTGCGCAGCGGGCGCTGGCACCACCTGTGCGGGCACGTCGAAAGTCGATTTTCAGGGCAACGCGTGGAAATTGGTTCCGGCTGGCACCTGTCTGACCATGGAGCTGCCGGCCGCCGCAGATGGGTCTGCGCGCACGGGTGCCATGGAAGCGCTGAAGCGGGATCTGCCCAAGGCCTGATCCCCTGAAAGACCGAAGCCGCCGCATTGGCGGCTTCGGCATATTTGCAAGAGGAAGCGCGTGCGATGTCCACATCCCTTCCCCTGTCCGCAGGCGTTGGCTTTAAATCGGCCCATTTTGCTGATCTGGTACAGCCCGGTGCTGTCACTTGGCTTGAGGTTCACGCCGAGAACTACATGCTGGATGGCGGGCCACGCATCGCCATGCTGCGCGACCTTGCCACGCGGTTTGCGATTTCGGTGCATGGAGTTGGCCTGTCGATCGGGGGCGCGGACGGGATGGATGTGGCGCATCTGGCGCGGTTGCGGCACCTGATGGATTGGCTGAACCCGGCGAGCTTTTCCGAACATCTGGCCTGGTCCACCCATGACGGCGCCTATTTCAACGACCTTTTGCCGCTGCCCTATACCGCGGCCACACTGGCCACCGTTTGCGCCCATGTTGATCAGGTGCAGCAGGTTCTGGGCCGCAAGATGCTGCTGGAAAACCCGTCCAGCTATTTGCTTTTTGCACAAAGCACGCTGTCGGAACCCGATTTTCTTGCCGCCGTCGTGGATCGCACCGGCTGCGGGCTTTTGCTGGATGTGAACAACGTGTTCATTTCCGCGGCCAATCTTGGCGCCGAACCGCGCCACTACATTGCCGAGTTTCCACTGGAGGCGGTGGGCGAGATTCACCTTGGCGGGCATGAGGCGCAAACCGATGGCGCTGGCGTGCCGGTGCTGATCGACACCCATGGCGCGCCGGTGGCCGATCCGGTTTGGGCCTTGTTTGGCGATGTGATCGCGTTGATGGGGCCAGCGCCGACCCTGATTGAATGGGACAATGACGTGCCCGCCTTCGCGGTGCTGGAGGCCGAAGCCGCGCGCGCCACAACCTTGCTGACTGGCAGGCGGGCGGCATGAAGATTTTCTCGGAATTCGCAATGGCCTTGACCGCCCCAGACGCGCCACGACCGGCGCATGTGCTGGACGCGACGGGCCATGGCGGCACCACCCGCTATGACATCTACCGCAACAACGTCACCGTCGGGCTGACCGATGCGTTGGCCGCGAATTTCCCGGTGGTACGTGATCTGGTCGGGCCGGAGTTTTTCTCGGCGATGGCACGCGAGTTTCTGCGCAGCCACCCGCCCCGCTTGCCGATCATGGCGTTCTATGGCGATGAATTTGCCGACTGGCTGGCCGCTTTTCCGCCGGTCGCCAGCCTGCCCTATCTGCCCGGCGTGGCACGGCTGGAGGCACTGCGCCGCCATTCCATCCACGCAGCGGACGCGGCACCGCTGGATGCGTCGGTCCTGGCCGAGGCTCCGCAGGAACAATTTGGGGAATTGCGCCTGCAACCACACCCTTCGGCACGTTGGATGACCGACGCCCAGCCGGTGCTGGCGATCTGGAACCGCCATAACGGTCAGCCTGCCGCCAGTGAACCGGCGGGCGAGATCTTGCTTTGCCGCCCCGCGATGACGGTGCTGCAGATCGCGGCCCCGTTGGGCACCAGCGCCACCCTGCAGGCGCTTGCGGCGGGGCTGCCCCTGCAAGACGCCTTGCCCGCTGATGCCGATCACACCGCCATTTTTGCCGCACTCTTTGCAGTGGCGGCTTTGAGCGCCCTGCCGCAGCCGTTTTGAGCAAAGGACCGATCCGATGAAACTTGCAAGCCTCGCGCCCATCTTCTCGGACTCCGCCCGCGCGTCCGAGATAACCGGGTCTGCCCTGTCTCTGATCGCCCGGCTGGCCTTTGCGTCGGTGCTGCTGCCGTTCTTTCTGAACTCGTTTCAGACCAAGGTGGATGGCTTTGGCCTTGCCGCGGGTGCCTATGTGCAGATCCTGCCGACGTATATGGAGGCGCTCGGCTATGACCCGTCGCAGGTGCCCTTCGCGCTGAAACTGGTCGTTGTGGCGGGCACTCTGGCCGAACTGGCGCTGCCATTGTTGATCTTGCTGGGGCTTGGCACGCGGGTCGCAGCCTTGGGAATGATCGGGTTTCTGGGGGTGATGAGCCTGACCGACATCTACGGCCACGGGCTTGACGCAACTACAATCGGGGCGATGTTTGACACCGACCCCTACGGTTTGATTGCCGATCAGCGGCTTCTTTGGGGCGTCTTGATGGTGGTGCTGATCGTCACCGGGGGTGGGCGCATCTCAATGGATGCGCTGGTGTCGCGCTGGCTGCGCACAGCGCCCGGGCCTGCCCATGCGTAGGGCCCGACTGGGTTGGGGGCGGCGCTGGTAGCATCTTTCATGTCAGCCGCATTGGCGCAGAACTTACCCACCGCTTGGCCGAACACCGATTTCAGCCGAACCACAATTCGGATACCCTTTGGTGCAAGCTGATCTTACGCTGGACGACAGCTATATAAATCTGGTCGCGCACCGGGTCGACCTTGCGGTGCGCATTGGCACGTTGACAGATTCGTCGGATATCGTTCGACGCGTAGGCGCAACCCGCAGACTGGCTGTTGCCTCGCCTTCATACCTTGAGACGACAGGTATACCACAAAGACCAGACGATCTTATCAGCAAGCGTTTGATCTCATTTACGTCGCTAACCCCTGCACGCAGTTGGCGGTTTTTTGGCGACGGGCCAGAGCAAGAAGTGCCGGTTAATCCGACATACACCACCAATAGCGCCGATGCCGCAATTTGGCATGCCTGCAATGGCGGTGGCGTCACTATGGTGCTGAGCTATCAAGTGGAGCATTTGGTACGCGACGGCCTGCTGCAAATTGTGCTTGAGAATTTTGAGCCTCGGCCATACCCAATTCAGCTTGTTTATCCCAGCGCGCGGCATCTATCACCCAAAGTCCGCGCTTTTGTTGATTTGGTGGCAGAAACTCAGCAATGGAGTTTCCTGGACCTTTAGAAGGTGTCGCGTAAAATCGATCAAAACTTGCGGGCAGTCATCCCTAAGCGACATCTTCGCTTTGGGCCTTCTTTGCACGGTATCGCGCGACTTTGTCGCGGTTGCCGCAGATGCTCATGGTACACCAGCGGCGCGTGCAATTCTTGCCATGATCATAGAAAACCATGGTGCAGCTTGGGTTAGAGCAATGCTTTAGCCGCGCGGGTTCGAATTCGGAAATGAACCGCGCGAAATCCTCGACGATTGCGCCCATGGTGCCCGATGTTTCTGAATCGAGCGACTCTACCAGACGCAACCCGTTCTCATCCTGGATCAGATTGAAGCGAAGCCTGACAGGGTCCAGCCACCGGTTGAGATTGGTAAGGATACTTTCCGAGAGTGTCTCGCGCAGTCTCAGGTCGTCAACCGCTTGGCGCAACGTTTCGCGCAGTTCGACTGCGTCACGCGATGCCTGCCCCAGGTTGGTGCCAGGTACAGCTATCCCCGCAGCCTCAAGCCAGCGCGTCAGGTTCTCTGGCGTGGCGACAAAGTCGCGATGATCGTTGCCCAGAACGAACTTTGTGTTCAGCAGGTCAAGCCACGGACGCCCGCCGAAAAAGGGCATGCCATTGATAAAGTCTTCGTCACGAAGTGAGGATTTGGCCACAGATTTTTCCCTAGTCGCGTTCTTCACAAGTCTGTCACCTTTGAAATAGCAGTTGACAGGTGACATGGCAAGTGTAACCACTGTTGACACATAACACAGGTTACAAAGGTATATCATGACCCACCAAATCCCTACCACGCGTCGCAATTTACTCTCGGCAGCTTTGGCTTCTGGGGTGCTTGCTCCGGTTCTTTTGGCGTCGGGCGGCATCGCTCTTTCATCGGCGGCTGCCCAAGCTGCAGCTGACCCCGTTTTCGCCAAGACTGTGAAAATCAATGGTCTTGATATTTTTTACCGCGAGGCCGGGCCTGCCGACGCTCCCGTGATCTTGCTGCTGCATGGGTTCCCGTCGTCGTCGCATATGTTCCGCAACCTGATCCCGGAACTGGCGAAAACCCACCGTGTCATCGCGCCGGATTACCCGGGGTTTGGCAATTCGGCAGCGCCGGCACTGGCAGAGTTTCCCTATACCTTCGCGGCAATGGCTGACATCGTTGATGCGTTCACGGTTGCGGTTGGTGCCACAGATTATGTGATCTACATGCAGGATTTTGGCGGGCCTGTTGGTTTTCGTCTGGCCGTAAAACATCCTGAACGGGTGCGCGGTATCATCATCCAGAACGCGGTTGCGAATGTCGAAGGCTGGAACCCTGATGTCGTGGCGCAGTTCGGTCCCTTTTGGCAGGGCCGCAATGCAGAAACCGAAACGCCGATCCGGGCCTTTCTGAAGCCAGAGACGACGCAATTCCAATACACCCACGGCGCCGCGCGGGCCGAGCGGTTGTCACCCGATGCTTGGGTCTATGATCAGGCCAAACTTGATCGTCCGGGTAACGACGTTTTGCAGCTGGAGATGCTGTGGAACTATCAAGACAACGTCGCCCAATACCCCGCTTGGCAAACCTATCTGGCGGCCAATCAGCCCCCGATGTTGATTGTTTGGGGCAAGAACGATCCGTTCTTTACCCAGGCGGGCGTCGATTACTTCAAGGCGCAGGTTCCGGCGGCCGAGGTGCATCTGTTTGATGCCGGGCATTTCGCCCTTGAAACCCATCTGGACGAAATTGCCGAGGCGACGCTGGCCTTCGTAGACGGCTTGCCCAAGGCCAAATGAAACCCGGTGGGCTTTGGCTGCCATGGCAGCTTTGGCCCACCGCCCTTTCTTGGGTGACCCGATGAACCTTCTTCACCTTTTTACAAAGAAAAGACCCAAACCCATGCAAAAGACCATTCTCATCACCGGCGCATCAAGCGGCTTTGGCCGCGATACTGCCGAAACGCTGTCTGCGGCGGGCCACACAGTCTTCGCGGGCGTCCGCGATATTGCCGGCCGGAACCGGGAGGTCGCGCAAGCCTTGCGGGCCAAAGGGATCGAACCGGTCGAGCTTGACGTTACCCGCGATACAAGCGTCGATGCCGCGATCAAAACGATCCTCGCCAAGTCGGCGGGAAAACTTGACGTCGTCATCAAC
>JBAVTI010000148.1:0-2018 GCA_049696055.1 Paracoccaceae bacterium
ATGTCGGCATCACCCGTGCCGAGGTGCTGTGTACGATTTCCTTTGCCGCCAACCGCCGGGTTTACGGCCAATGGCAATCGGCGCTGCCGTCGCGGTTCATTGATGAATTGCCAAGCGCCCATGTCGATGTGTTAACGCCGCCGGGGCTTTATGGCGGTGGCTTTGGTGCGGCGGGAATGCAGGCGGGGTTTGGCGGCGGATCGACGATCGAGCAGCGCGCAGCCTCGGCCAATGTCTATAACTCGCCGGGGTGGAAACGCCTGCAAGATCGCGCCACCACCCGCCCGGTGCAGCAACCGCGCGAGGCGCGCAATACGGTGATCGACGCCAACGCAGTTTCGTCCTTCACCGAAGGCGACCGGGTGTTTCACACCAAATTTGGCTATGGGTCGGTGATTGGCATCGAGGGCGATAAGCTGGATGTCGATTTCGACAGAGCAGGGGTAAAGAAGATCGTCGCCCGCTTCGTGATCGCGGCAGACCTGGTCGACGACGTGCCGTTCTGACGCCGGGTGCCCGCCGCAGGGGCATCGAGCCCCTGTGGAGGGCGTTGCCACCGCGGGCAAGGCCGGTTTTCGCTTTCTTCTGTTGCTAAATATCCCCCGCGGAGCGCTCGGTTGTGGCCATAGGTGCCTCCGGCGGGAGTATTTGCGCAGGGAAATGGCTTAGCGGGTTTTCAGCTTGGCGGCGGTTTGTTCCAGCGCATGGATCGCAAGCCCGGCGATCAGCCCCCAGAACGCCGCACCAATGCCGAAGGCCGCCACACCAGAGGCGGTGGTGGTCAGGGTAACGGCGGCAGCAAAGCGTTGAGGGGCAGGGGCGAAGGCCCCGGTTGCCGCCCCGGTCAGCGGGCCGAGCAGAGCGAGGGCCACGATTGCCATGATCAGTGCCGGGGGAAGGGTGGCGAGTGTGGTCAGGATCAGCGGGCCGGACAGGCCAAGCGCCAGCCATGCCCCGGCATAGACCAGCCCGACTTTCCAGCGTTGGTCCCGGTCAGGGTGCACATCATCGCCAAGGCAAATCGCCGCCGTTATTGCCGCCATGCTGATGGTATGGGCGCCAAACAGGGCGGTCAGGGCGGAAATACCGCCGGTGACGGCAAGGGCCGGGCGCACGGGGGCCGTGTAGCCAGCGGCCCGCAGGGTGGCAAAGCCGGGCAAGTTTTGCGAGGCCATGGTGACGAGGTAAAGCGGCAGACCAAGGCCGATCAGCACCGAGGTGCGAAACTCGGGGGCGATGAAAGTCAGCCGTGGCAAGGTGTACTGAAGGGTCGGGGGCAACGCGGCCCCGGTGGCAAAGGCCAGCGCCACGCCGGTGCCAAGGGCGGCCAACACCGCAACCGCCGGATTTGCCAGTCGCACCAAGGCAAAGACGGCGATCATTGGCAGGATCAGCAGCGGCAGCGCCTGTGCCGCCCCTGCCAGTTTCAAGCAAAACGGCAGTAACACCCCAGCCAGCATCGCCGCCGCAATGCCATCGGGGATCATGCCGACAAGCCGCCCCAAGGGCCGCAGCGCCCCGGTCAGCGCGATCAACCCGCCTGCCAGAACGAACGCGCCCACCGCCTCGGGCATGGTGATGCCGCTGGTTGCCGCGATCAGCGCTGCGCCGGGGGTAGACCATGCCAGCACCACGGGCACGCGCGCCCACAGGCTAAGGCCCGCGCTGCCCACCGCCTTGGCCAGACAAATCGCGAAAATCCACGAGGCGGTTTGCGCCGGGGTTGCCCCGACCGCCGCCGCCGCCGCCAAGAGCAGGGCTATGGTCGAGCCATAGCCGACCAAGGCCGCGACAAGTGCTGCTGAAAACAAGGATAGCCGCATGATTTGCCCCAATTAATTGGCGCGAACGATGCGGTGTCGGGGCAGGGGATGCAAGGGGCGCAAATGCAAAGCAGCGATGCCCGCCAGAAGGAAGCCACCGCCGCGTCTGCAACGACTCGCCCCTTGGAGGATTAGGGCCGAGCATGTCGTGTGAAGCCGTGGGCTTCGGGAAAGGGACGCGGCGACGCTCGGGAG
>JBAVTI010000149.1:0-15120 GCA_049696055.1 Paracoccaceae bacterium
ACAGGGTGATGACCAGAACCGGAAATTCCGAGATATTGACCTCGTTCACCGTCGGCTCGTCGGCCTCGGAGGGCAGGTCGCGGCGGGCGTCATCAACCTTGTTGCGCACATCGGTCAGCGCCTTGGCCAGATCGGCCCCGGCCTGAAACTCGATCACCACATTGCCACCGCCCTGATAGGCGCTGGCGGTCATTTGCTTGATGCCCTGAATGGATTTCAGCGCGGTTTCCATCGGCCGCAACAAAAGCCGCTCACTGTCTTCGGGCGAGATACCCTCGTAGCCCATGCTGACGTAGATGATCGGAATCTGAATGTCAGGCTCGGCCTCTTTGGGGATCGAAATATAGGCGAGCGTTCCTGCCAGCATCAGGAACAGCATGACCGAAATGGTCAGACGCGCGTTTCTTATTGCAATCTCGACCAGCTTCATTTCAGGGCCTCGATTGCCTGGGCGGGCGACATTTCAGTAACGATTACCGCGTCGCCGTCTTGCACAAGATCCTGTCCTGCAACGATAATCCGCACGTCTTGCGGCACGCCAGCCACGATAAGGCCCTGTTCGGTATCGTCGATAATGGTTACCGGGGCGAAATGCGCGATGTTGTCGGCCCCCACCACGCGCAGGCCAATGATACCGTCTTCGGACATGGTGATGATCGACCGCGGCACCGTTACCGACGGCTGCGCAGCGGCGAACAGTTGCACTTCGGCGGTCATGCCCGATGGGATCGAACGATCGGTATTTGGCAGCGCCACTTCGATCACAAAGGTTCGGGTTTTCTCGGATGCCTGTTTGGCGACATGCCGAATGGTGCCCTGCATCTCGGCACCGCTGACCAGCCGCACCTTGGCTTGCGAGCCGACGGCGACGTAGGTCACATCGCGCTCGCTGACTTCGGCCTTTACCACGATGGGGTCGAGCGACAAAAGCGTGGCAATCGGCGCGCCGGCCTGCACCCATTCGCCCAATTCCACATTGACGGCATCAACGGTTCCGTCGAACGGCGCCTTGAGCAGCAGCCGATCCGCCGCTGCCTGTGCCTGCGACAAGGCGGCGTCAGCGGCGGATTTGGCAGCACGCCGCGATGTCAGTTCCAATTCGGGCAGGCTGCCGCGCGAAAACAGGGCTTCGCCAACTTCGAGCTTTTCTTTTGCCTGTGCCAGCGATGCCTGCGCCGTTTCCACGCCCGCTTCGACCTCTGCCCCTTCAAGCCGCAACACCAGCGCGTTTGCGGCGATATCTTCGCCCTGCACCACCCCAAGTTCCTGCACGATTCCGTTGGCGCGGGCAGCCAGAACCGCAAGCTTATCCGCCTCGGTCGAGCCTGAAATCCGGATCACCCGTGCGTACTCGGCAAATACCGGGGCCACGGCGGCCACGGTGCGCAAAGGTGCCGGGGTATCGGCCTGCGGCGCTTGGGCAGTTTGATCTGCGGCATTGGCCTCTTGGCTGCCGACAGCGGCAAATTCACCAGTGGCAACCCAAGCGGCTGCCGCCACGAAAACGATGATGGCCGTGATGCGATGGGCAGTAAAGAACGAGGACATGAAATTTCAACCTTGAATGTGCATTTGGATGGCGCCTGTCCAAGCCAAGGTCGGACGTGGATGAACAACACCCAAAGCGACTACCTGACAGGATTTATCGCTTTGCCTGAAAGGTCAATGCGCGGTGGCCCGGTTGGGCAAACTTAATCTCAGATTCATTCCCAAGTGCCATTTTAACAAACATCGAACGCTGCATCCAGCGGCATGGGTCAGGGGTTTGGCAGAAACACGGTGTTCTGGTTCGCGTGATCGCCAAGGGTCATTTTGCTATGGCCCGGCGGCACAAAGTCAGGGTTCTTGCCACTGTTTTGACCGGAATGACCATACCACGGTCACGGTTCGGCCCAAATGCCGCCACGCCGTTTGCACAGGGTGAGCGTTCGCAGGTCTTGGGGATTCTGCGTAGAAGGCTGCTGAACTATGAAATCAAAACTGAGTTTCGTCGGCGTTTCCGCCGACGCAAGCCGCGTGCCCATGGCATGCAGGCACGAAAAACCTGTTGTCCGGCGGGGCAGCAGAACCATGAACTTTGGCACGGGGTGGGCTTGATCCATGGCCCTTGCCAAAATCACGCTTGGATCCGCTGCCGTTGTGTTTAACGGCGTCGCTATTGCATCTGACCCGTCGGTTGTTTTCGTGAACGGCGAATATCTGATGTTCTACACCGATCTTGGAGAGGGCGGTGTGAACACGGCAATTTCCGTGGCACGGTCAACCGATGGGATCAATTGGCTGCGCGTGACCGCGCCGGGCGATACTGCCGGCTCGGTTCTGGCGGGGCTGACCAGCTTTGAGACCGTTGATGCCGTGATGATCGGCGGGCAGCTGGTGCTGTATGTGGCGGAATATGACGAAGCCATTGCGGGCGGGCTGGGGGCTGCGATTACCGCCTATCAGGTGAACGCGGATTTCAGCGTGACACCGTTTGGCGCGCAACCTGTGATAACGCCCGGACAGTCCGGATATAATGTGGATGGCGCCTATAGCCCGACGGTGATTGCCCACAACGGCGGCTACGTCATGTATTACGTCGGCCACGATTACTTTGGTACCAATCCAACCGGCGTGAACCTGCTATATGCAACGTCGCCCGATGGGGTGACGTGGACAACGGCAGTTGAACCCGTGCTGCGCCCCGGTGATGGCCCGGCGTGGGCAAGTCTGGGGTTTGCCGAGCCTTCGGTGGTGATTGGCCCCGATAACCGGGTGCATTTGTTCTTTACCGGGCTGGATGGGGAAAACCGGGTCATTGGCTATGCCGTCGCGGAATATCCGGGTGCGGTGTTTGAGATCGACCCAAATCCGCTGATCACGATCGCGGATCTTCCGGGGACACATACCCAAGTGCTGGCCCCGACCGCGGTGATCGAAAACGGTCAGGTGACACTTTGGTATTTTGCCCATGATGGGGCCGGGCATTACGATATTCTTCGGTCTTCGGGTACTTTCGTTGCCGCAGATCCGACCACGGGTGCCGAGCCGCCGGGGGCGATCACCTATCTTCATGCGGACCCGACCACCGAATACTTCTATGTCGCGCCCACCGATCAGCATGTGGCGATCTATGGCTATGATCCGGCGGCGCATTATCTGGTGCTTGACCTGACGGTTGAGGAGCAGGCGCTGCTTACGGGCAGCGCAATTGGTGGCGGTGTACGTTTGGTTTTTGGCGACCGGAGCATCACGCTGTTTGGCCTGACGGTAGGTGATCTGAGTCTGATCAATTTCCTGCCAAGTCAGGATGCCCCGCTGCCTGTGCCTTTCGCGGTGGATACGCTGTTGCAGGCGGATGCGGCCACGACAACCTTTACGGTCGATGGCACCGATGGGCATGTGCGGATCGAAGGGTTTGATCCGGCGACACACCATGTTGTGCTTGATCTTGCTGCGAGTGACGTAGCAAACGTCTGGGGTGCCCCTGTCGATGGTGGCGTGCGGCTTTGGTTCGGCGGGCAAAGCATTACCTTTGTCGGACTGACAATGGCCGATATGAATGCCATCGGTTTGCTGCCGGTGTCTGCGATACCGGTGCCGGTGGTGGTGACTGTGGACACGCTTTTGCAGCCCACTGCGGGCGTCGCCGAATATACGATTTCCGCGACCGACGGCCATGTGGTGATTGAAGGGTTTGACCCGGCGTTACATCATCTTTTGCTTGATCTTGATGACGCGGTGATTGCCACCGTGACCTCGGAACCGATCCCCGGCGGCATACGGTTTTGGTTCGGGGCGCAAAGCGTCGCTTTCACCGGGCTTACGACGGCAGACATCGGATCAATCCGGCTGGTTGCGGTATCCGAGCTTGCGCCGCCTTTGGACGGGCCGCCTGACACCGCCCTTCAGGCCGGAACCGATGGCGAGTTCTTTCAGGTATCAAGCGCTGATGGCCACGTTCAGATTGATGGCTTTTCGGCGTTGAATGATCATCTTGTGCTGGATGTTGCCAATCTGGATCTGGCTACGATCCGCGGCGAGGTGGTGGCGGGCGGGCTACGGCTTTGGATTGGCACGCAGAGCATCACCTTGCTGGGCGGCGACGTGACCGATTTTAACGCGCTGCGTTTGCTGCGGCCCGAAGACGTTCTTTTGGCAGGCGGGGCGGGTCTCGATCTTGTTGGCACGGCGGGGGATGACCTGATGGGAGGGTCTGCGGCGGGCAACAGCATTATCGGCAATGCCGGAAACGATTGGATTGCAGCAGGTGCTGGCAGCGATACCTTGAACGGCGGAACGGGTGCCGATGTCATGGTCGGTGGTTCTGGCAGCGACACCTATCTGATCGACAGTATCGGCGATGATATCGTTGAGTTGATTGCATCGGGCGTGGACGACGTGGTTTCTTCTGTCAGCTACACTTTGACCACCAACCTTGAAAACCTTATCCTGACCGGCACGGCGGCGAACGGTGGTGGCAATGGCCTTGGTAATCTGATCACTGGCAACACCGCAGCCAATGGGTTGGCGGGGGGCGATGGGCAAGATACCCTGAATGGCGGAACCGGGAACGATACCCTGAACGGCGGGACCGGAACCGACCTGATGATCGGGGGCACCGAAAACGACACCTACTACATTTCAGACACCACTGACCGGGTTGCCGAAGCCGCGGCAGCCGGAACCGACCGGGTGCTTAGCACGATCACCCATAGCCTGGCCGCGAATGTAGAGAGCCTTACCCTGATTGGCACGGCCGCGATCAATGGCGTGGGCAATACGCTTGCCAATCTGATCACCGGAAACATTGCGGCCAATGCGTTGGCGGGGGGTGACGGGCAAGACACCCTGAACGGTGCCGCGGGGAACGACACCCTTAGTGGCGGCACCGGGGCCGACCTGATGATTGGCGGCACCGGAAACGACACCTATTACGTTGCAGATGCCACTGACCGGGTTGCCGAGGCGGTGGGCGGCGGAAATGATAGGGTGGTCAGCGCGATCAGCCATGGTTTGGCGTTGAATGTTGAAAGCCTTGTTCTGACCGGCTCGGCAGCTATCAATGGCACGGGCAATACCCTTGCCAACCTGATCACCGGCAATACTGCGGCCAATGGGTTGGCGGGCGGCGGTGGGAATGACACCTTGAGCGGTGGCGCGGGGAACGACACCCTGAATGGGGGCGCGGGGGCCGATCTGATGATTGGTGGCAGCGGAAATGACACTTATTACGTATCAGACTCTACTGACCGGATTTCCGAAGCAGCGGGCGGCGGAATTGATCGGGTATTCAGCACGATCTCGTATAGTTTGGCGCTGAATGTGGAAAGTCTTGTCCTGACAGGCACGGCGGCGATCAATGGCGCGGGCAATGCGGGCAACAACAGCCTTTATGGGAATACTGCGGCCAATCGGCTGGCGGGCGGTGGCGGCGCCGATGTTGTTATCGGCGGCGGCGGCAGGGATGTCCTGAGCGGTGGCAGCGGAGCCGATCAGTTTGTCTTTAACCATGTATCAGGTGCGGATACCGTGCTCGACTTTCAAAATGGCAGTGACCGGTTGGTTATCGAGTCGGGGGCCACCCGGTTCGCAGACCTGACAATTACCGATTCCGGCGCCAATGTGCTGATCGGGTTCGCCGGAAGCACAGTGCTTTTGGTGAATGTGGATCACACCTTGATCGGCGCGTCGGACTTTGTGTTTTCCTGACACCAGTCAGGCAAAGCCGGGTTTAGCCATCAACGAGAGCGCGCGTCAGGATGCGTTTGCAGCCTGCGGATTGACCCGCCCATGCGTTCTGACGATAGTCAGAATTGCGCACGACGTTCAGATACAACCCGCGACGATGGCAGGTAATCGTCAAGCAGGGCCAGAGGGATAGGGCATGGCAATTACTGGCAAAACCGAAGGTAGCGCCCCGCGTATCCGGCTTGGCATGGTGGGCGGCGGCCGGGATGCCTTTATTGGGGCGGTTCACCGGATCGCCGCCCGGCTGGATGATCAGTTTGAATTGGTGGCGGGTTGCTTTAGTGCGACTGCGGAAAAATCGCTTGCCTCGGGGGCCGATCTTGGGCTGCCTGCCGCGCGGGTCTATGCCAGCTTTGCCGATATGGCGGCGCGGGAGGCACGCCGCACAGACGGGATCGAGGCGGTGGCGATTGTGACCCCAAATCATATGCACGCGCCTGTCGCGCTGCAATTTCTGCGCCGTGGCATTCATGTGATTTGCGACAAGCCGCTGACCGCCACCCTGAGGGACGCGAAGCGCTTGGCCAAGGCTGCGGAAGCATCGGGGGTGATCTTTGTGCTGACCCATAATTATACGGGCTACCCGATGGTGCGCCAAGCGCGCGCGATGGTGGCTGCGGGCGAGCTTGGCGATCTGCGGGTGGTGCAGGTGGAATATGCGCAAGACTGGTTGGCGGAACCGGTTGAGCTGAGCGGGCATAAACAGGCCGGGTGGCGCACCGACCCTGCGCAAACCGGCGCGGGCGGATCGACGGGCGATATTGGCACCCATGCCTTCAACCTTGCCAGTTTCGTGACCGGGTTGACGCTGGAAAGCCTTGCCGCCGATCTGCAAAGTTTTGTGCCGGGGCGCAGGGTTGATGACAATGGCCATGTGATGCTGCGGTTTGTGGGTGGGGCGCGGGGCATGCTGTGGTGCAGCCAAGTGGCCACTGGCCATGAAAACACCCTGCGCCTGCGGGTTTACGGCACCAAAGGCGGGCTGGACTGGTGTCAGGAAGCGCCGAACCATCTTTGGTTTACACCCCTTGGTCAGCCCAAACGCCTGATCACCCGGGGTGGAAGTGGGGCGGGTGCTGCGGCGGCGCGCATGACGCGGGTGCCACCGGGCCATCCTGAAGGCTATCTGGAGGGCTTTGCCAATATCTATCTGGAAGCGGCCGCCGCCATTCGAGCCAAACAGGCGGGTATCGCTGCAGCCCCCGAGGTGGTTTACCCGACGCTGGCCGATGGCATTGCCGGCGTTGCCTTTGTGGATGCCTGCGTGCGGTCGTCTGCCAGAAACGGGGTTTGGGTGGTGCCAAACATCTGACGGGATTGGCGTTTGTGCAGGCCGCAGCGGTTTGGACGCCTAAACCTTTCTGATCGTATCGCCCGGCTCCATTGTGGGAAACAGCTCGACAATCTCGCCGCCGATGATGCCTCCGGGGCGCTTTCCGGCGATGATTTCGGCGGCCTGACGGCCAACCTCTAGTCGACAGGCATCCATCGTGGCCAGCTTTCTGGGAAGGCCGTCCAGCAATTCGACGCCGTTAAAGCCCGCAAGGCCGAGCTTACCGGGAACATCAATGCCCTTGTCCAGGCAGTAAAGCAGGCCCCCCGCGCCAATCATGTCATTGGAATAATAGAGAAAATCAAGATCAGGGGTGCGGGTAAGAATGGCTTCGGTCATCTCGCGGCCTTTGAGCAAGGCCGAGCCACCGGAATAGTATTCCTGATCCGCAACCGTCAGCCCCGCCTTGGCCAAGGCTTGGGTAAAGCCTTCAAGGCGTTTGCGGGCGCGGTGATCCTCGGGCATTTTGGTACCCAGAAAGCCGATGCGTTTATACCCGGCGGCAATGATGGCTTCGGCCATCTGGCGGCCCGCGCGGCGGTGCGAAATGCCAACCGCGCTGTCAACCGGGGTGCCGTCAATATCCATGATCTCGACAATCGGGATCCCTGCGTTTTCCATCATGGCGCGGGCGGCATCGGTATGTTCAAGGCCGGCGATGATCACGCCCGACGGCCGCCACGACAGCATTTCATACAGTACGGATTCTTCGCGTTCGGGCGAGTAGTTGGTGACACCCACGACGGGTTGCAGGCCGGTGTCTTCCAGCACATCGGAAATACCGGTCATAACCTCGGGAAAAACCATGTTGGACAGCGACGGGATGATGACGGCAACAAGGTTGACGCGCTGCGAGGCCAAGGCACCCGCGATTTTGTTCGGCACATAGCCCAAGGCGCGGGCCGATTGCAGCACCCGTTCGCGCGTGGTTTCCGACACATCGCCACGATTGCGCAACACCCGACTGACGGTCATTTCGCTGACACCAGACGCTTCGGACACGTCGCGCAGGGTCAGAGTGCGGCGAGAATCGGCTACAGGGGCTTTTGACACGGGCGACCTTTCAGAGCGTTGCGTCTTTCCTTGTTAGCGATAAAGGTGACGCTTGTCCAAGGGCTGTGATTGCGTTATGTTAGCGGTAACAAGCACAACATTCGAGACGAATCCGGCACGCTCTGCAAGCTCTCAACTGGGGCGCGACGGACATGAGGGGGAGTGGTGGGCCAAATTCACTCCCCCTTACCTTTTTCGGACGCCGGGTATCGAACGGGTTGCAGATTTGCGCAAATCCCCCCATGAATGCGCGCATTGGTCCGCGCAACAGGGCCTCGTAGCTCAGGGGATAGAGCGGCCGCCTCCTAAGCGGCAGGTCGATGGTTCGAATCCATCCGGGGTCACCAACTCTTTCGACATCATTGGCGAATTGGCATTCTGGAAGGTGCGCAAAAGGGCATCGCCCTTTGTCTTATGATCCGGAACTTTGCAGCGTGTCCATCCCCGGCATGACACCGCCTTCACACCCCGAACGACCGCCCCACAATCGACGCTGGCACATACAGATTAACAGTGGCCCTGCCCGTTGGGGCAAGGCCATGAGGGTGGGTCAGAAATCCAGATGTTCCACATTCAGCGCGTTTTGCTGAATGAATTCACGACGCGGTTCAACCACATCGCCCATCAATTTGGTAAAGATGTCGTCAGCCTCGGCAAGGTCATGGGCGGTGACCTGCAATAGGGTGCGTGCCTCGGGATCAAGGGTGGTTTCCCAAAGCTGTTCGGGGTTCATTTCACCCAAGCCCTTGTAACGCTGAAGGGAAAGGCCCTTTTCACCCTCGGCAAGTATGGCTTTCAGCAGGTCGATCGGGCCGTGGATCATCTGATCGCGATCCTTGCGCACCAGGCGCGCGGGCTGGGCGTAGATGTCTTTGGTGTTGGCAGCCACATGCGCCAAACGCCGCGCCTCGCCCGAACGCAGAACAGCGCCGTCGAGGTTGCGCAATTCTTCGACACCGCGCAGCACGCGGGAAAGCCGGATGCCGTGTTCTTGGGTAATGCGACCGGACCAGCCTTTTTCGTATTCCAGCGCAATACCGTCGAGGCGTTTGGCCACGGTATCGGCCACTGATTGCAGATCAGCGTCGGCGCGACCGGTATCAAACGCGCCGGAAAGCGCTGCCTGTTCGAGGATGCCACGCGGGTAGTGCGTCGGGAACGCCTCTAGGATGCGGCGGAACTGGCGCGCGCCGTCGATGACGCGGGCAAGATCGGCGCCTGCGATTTCCTCACCGCTGCCGAGGCGCAGAACCGCGCCTTCGACACCCATTTGCACAAGGTAATCTTCCAGTGCCGCCTGGTCTTTCAGGTAAACCTCGGACTTGCCGCGCGCCACTTTGTAAAGCGGCGGCTGGGCGATATAAAGAAAACCGCCTTCGATGATCTGCGGCATTTGACGGAAAAAGAACGTCAGAAGCAGGGTGCGGATATGCGCACCATCAACGTCAGCGTCGGTCATGATGACGATCTTGTGGTACCGCAGCTTGGCGATGTTGAATTCATCGCGGCCAATACCGGTGCCAAGCGCCGTGATCAGAGTGCCGATTTCCTGACTGGCCAGCATCCGGTCAAACCGGGCACGCTCGACGTTCAGGATCTTGCCACGCAGCGGCAGCACAGCTTGGTTGGCGCGCGAACGGCCCTGTTTGGCGGAACCACCAGCCGAGTCACCCTCGACAAGGAAAACTTCGGATTTCGCCGGGTCGCGTTCCTGACAATCGGCAAGCTTGCCGGGCAACGAGGCCACATCAAGCGCCGATTTGCGCCGGGTAAGTTCGCGCGCTTTACGGGCGGCTTCGCGGGCGGTGGCGGCCTCGATGATCTTGCCGACGATGATTTTGGCGCTGGATGGGTTTTCCTCAAACCATTCCGCCAGCTTTTCGTTCACCAGGTTTTCGACGGCCGGGCGCACCTCGGACGACACCAGTTTGTCTTTGGTTTGCGACGAAAATTTCGGGTCCGGCACTTTGACCGACAGCACGCAGGTCAGGCCTTCGCGGGCATCATCGCCGGTAAAGTCGATCTTTTCGCGCTTGGCGATGCCCGAGGTTTGGGCGTAATTGTTGATGGTCCGGGTCAGCGCGCCGCGGAAACCGGCCATATGGGTGCCGCCATCGCGCTGGGGAATGTTATTGGTAAACGGCAGCACCATTTCGTTATAGCTGTCGTTCCACCACATCGCTACTTCGACGGTCATGCCATTGCGCTCGCCGATCATGTAGATCGGTTCAGGCAGGATCGAGGATTTCGACCGATCAAGGTATTTGACGTATTCGCGCACACCACCTTCGTAGAAAAGCTCGGTGCGCAGCGGTTCGGCGGGACGCTCATCTTCCAGGATGATCCGCACGCCGGAATTCAGGAAAGCAAGTTCACGCAGGCGGTTTTCCAGCGTCTTGAATTGATATTCGAGGTCGGAAAAGGTGCCGTCAGGGATATTGGTCTTGGCAGCGGCCAAGAAGCGCACCTCGGTGCCACGCTCGCCCGGCGCAGGGCCAACTTCGTAAACATGCACGACGCAATCGCCATGCTCAAACCGGGCGCGGTATTCTTTGTCATTGCGCCAGACGCGCAGTTCAAGCCATTCGGACAGCGCATTCACCACCGAGACGCCAACGCCATGCAGGCCACCCGAGACTTTGTAGGCGTTGCCGGAATCGTCAGTGTTGTTGAATTTGCCGCCGGCGTGCAGCTGGGTCATGATAACCTCGGCGGCGGAAACGCCCTCTTCCTGATGGATATCGACCGGGATGCCCCGACCGTTATCGCGCACCGAAACCGAGCTGTCGGCGTGGATTTTCACGTTCACGGCAGTGGCGTGGCCGGCCAAAGCTTCGTCGATGCCGTTATCGACAACTTCGTAAACCATGTGGTGCAGACCCGAGCCATCGTCGGTATCACCAATATACATGCCGGGGCGTTTGCGAACCGCCTCTAAGCCCTTGAGAACTTTGATAGAATCGGCATCATAGGCGGCCGGATTTTTCGCGACGTTGGTCATTCGGACCCATTCCTTGAATTACCCGCAATTTATAGCGGTTCACACCGGGATTGTCACGCCTTGGACACAAGATTTAGGGGTTAAGTCAGCGCAATAACGCCTGCGACAAGGATCAGCAAAATACCCGCCGTCAGGTTCATCCGGCGCAGGGCCGATGGCGACGACAACACCCGGCGGACGCGATCCACGGTAAGGGCAAAGGTCAGGTTGCCAACCATCGGAATCACGGTAGAGACGGTGATGATGGCGATGATATCGGCTGCCGTGATGGTGGTCAGATCGAAAAAACCGGGCAGCACGCCCATGTAAAACAGGATAGCCTTGGGGTTGCCCAGAATGACCGCCACCCCTGCGGCAAAGCCCGCCCAGCGGCCCGGCCGGGTCAGGCGGCTGTTGGCGGAAATAGTGCGCCCGGCGTTGCGGATCAGCATCCAACCCATCAGAATAAAGATGGCAACGGCGACCCAGCGCAGCACATCCATGAAATCGGCATAGACCGAGGCGACCCAGCTTAGGCCGAAAATCGCGGCCAGTGGCCATACCAGATCGCCGATAGCGACGCCCACAGCCAAAGGCCAGGCGGCGGAAAACCCACCCGACAGCCCACGCGCGATCAACGCCACCCAGACCGGGCCGGGCGTCAGGAATAAAATCACCAATGCGCCGCAATAGAGCAGCAGGGATTCAAAGGTGATGGTCATTAATCACTCCGGCAAGGTCAAAGAGCCGTCTGCAGCCAGAGGCCAGAACGGGTTAAAGGCGACCTCCCAGACGTGGCCGTCGGGATCGGCCCAGTAGCCGGAATAGCCGCCCCAGAACACCTTTTCTGGCAGTTTCAGGGCGGTTCCCCCGGCATTTATGGCGGCGGCAAAGGCGGCATCAACCTCGGCCTCGGTGGCAAAGTTTTGCGCCAAGGTGATGGCCCCGGTGCCAAGCGGGGTATCGGGGCGGCCTTGATCGACGGCAAGGTCTTGGCGGCCAAACAGGCCCAACACCGCGCCGTGCATCTGAAAGAAGGCGACCGATGGCTGGCTGCCAGGGTGTTCGTGCCAGCCAAGACGGGCGTAAAAGGCGCGAGCAGCGGCAAGGTCGGCAACGCCGAGGGTGATCAGGGTGACACGTTGGGGGGTCATGTGATCTCTGTGATGCTGGATTGGCCATTTTCGTCGGCCACGGCGAAGGTTTGGCCGCGCGGACCGAGGTTGTCAAACAGTTCGGAATCGGTGCCTGTCATGATGGCTTGCGCACCCAGACCACACAGCTCGTCATAAAGTGCGGCGCGGCGGGTGACATCGAGGTGGGCGGCCACCTCATCCAGCAGCAGAATGGGCGCGGAACCAAGGTCGGCAGCAAGGGCGCGGGCAGAGGCAAGGATCAGGCTGATCAGCAACGCCTTCTGCTCGCCTGTCGAACACTGATCAGCGGGGGTGGCCTTGGCGGCATAGGTGGCGGCAAGATCGGCGCGGTGGGGGCCGATCAGGGTGCGCCCCGCAGCCAGATCACGACGGCGGCTGTCGGCAAGGGCCTGGGTCAGATCAGCCACGGCATAGGGCGCGCCTTCCGGGCCGGTCAGCAGCAAATCGGCATGGGGAAAGGCAGTTTCTGCACCCATCTGCGCCTGCATCAGACGGGCGAGGGTATGGACGCGGTTGGCGTCGATGATGGCCGCAGATTGCGCCATCTGGCCCTCAAGTGCAGCATACCAATGCGCGTCGGTAACCTGATCCTTCAGCAGGCGGTTGCGATCGCGCATGGCTTTTTCATAGGCAAGAACGGCCTCGGCATGATCGGGGGCAAAGCTGAGGGTCATACGGTCAAGAAACCGGCGGCGGCCGTCGGCAGCCTCTATCCAAAGACGGTCCATGGCGGGGACCAGCCAAACCATGCGGGCAATGCGGCCAAGGGCGGTTTGCGTGGCGTTTTTACCGTCAATCCGGACATGGCGGGGCTGGCCGGGCTCTGCCCAGGTTTCAACTTCGTGTGAAGTACTAAGGCCTTGAATTGTAGCGCTAACCTTCCACCCAAGGGCTTCGGGACGGCGGGCGATGTCGTCCGCCCCTGCCCGGCGCAGACCACGGCCGGGGGAAAGCATCGACACCGCCTCAAGGATATTGGTCTTGCCCGCGCCGTTTGCCCCCACAAGGGCTACGGGCCGCCCATCAAACACGATACGCGCCGCGCGGTGGCTGCGAAAATGCGACAAAGCGAGAGAGGTGATCGCTAGTCCGCCCACGCCCTGCCCTTTTCCTTGTAGAAATACTCCGCTGGGTAGTCACATTTGCCAAGGCCAATGTGACTTAGGGGGTTCGCCCCCCGGCGTTGGTCAGACGCGCATCGGCATGACGACATAGACGGCGCTGGTGTCGTTGCCTTCGCGCATCAATGTAGGATCGCCGGATGAATTGAACATGAACACGGCGTTTTCACGGTCTACCTGACTGGCAATTTCCAGCAAGTATTTGGCGTTAAAGCCAATTTCCAACCGCTCGTCGCTATAGGCGACGGCCAGTTCTTCCTCGGCAGCCCCAGAATCCGGCGCGTTTACCGACAAGACAAGGCGGTCTTCGTCGAGCGACAGTTTGACGGCACGACTGCGTTCAGAGGAAACGGTGGCGACGCGGTCTACGGCTTTGGCAAATTCGGAGGCGTCAACTTCCAGCCGCTTGGTGTTACCGGTGGGAATGACGCGGGTGTAATCGGGGAACGTGCCGTCGATGACCTTGGAAGTCATCTGGATCGCCGGGGTCGCAAAACGGATCTTGGTTTCGGACACCGAGACGGCGATGGTCGCCTCGTCGTCATCCAGTAACTTACGGAGTTCATTGACAGTTTTACGCGGCACGATGACGCCGGGCATGCCGGTGGCACCTTCGGGAAGCGGTGCGTCGATGCGGGCCAAGCGGTGGCCATCGGTGGCGACGGCGCGCAGGACGGGGCCATTTTCACCAGTGGAAACATGCAGATAGACGCCGTTCAGGTAATAGCGGGTTTCCTCGGTCGAGATGGCAAACTTTGCCTTGTCAAACAGGCGGCGCAGCAGGGGGGCAGGGGCCGAAAAATTGGAGGCATATTCCGAGGTCGCCATCACCGGAAAGTCTTCTTTCGGCAGGGTGGCGAGGTTGAAGGTCGAGCGGCCTGCCGTCACCGTCAGACGGCCAGCAGCGCCGTCTTCAGACAGGGTGACCAACGCGCCATCGGGCAATTTGCGCACGATTTCATGCAGCATCACCGCAGATACGGTGGTAGCACCGGGACGTTCTACCATGGCTGGGGCGCGATCGACGACCTCGATATCAAGATCGGTAGCGCGGAAAGACACGGTATTGCCCTCGGCTTCGATCAGAACATTGGCGAGGATAGGGATGGTGTTACGACGTTCGACCACCGATTGCGCCTGACCGACGGCCTTGAGCAGCGTGCCGCGTTCGATGCTGATCTTCATGTCATTTCCCCCTGACGTCGCCCCTTTGGCGGGACGTAGAAATTAGCGGTTTTCCAAGCTTTCACAAGGGGTTTGGCGGTATGGCAGGGGCGGTTTGGGGTCGATTTTTCGGCTTTGGCGGCAAAATCGGCTTAAGCAGTTGAGATCGCAGGCGTAATGCAGTGGTTTTGGCGGAAACGGCGGGTATGTTTGACGTATGGCGAACGTATGGCAGGCGCACATACAGTGATGGCGCAAAAGCGCCGTTAACCATGGTCGCGAATCGGGGGGGGGTATGCCGCCGCGCCTGTGAGCAGAGTCACAGCGCGGCAGCGGGTATTCAAGCTTGCAGCAGACGGCGCAACAGTTGCAGGTCGTCGGAAAGTTGGCTGTCGGTCGACATCAGCTCTTCGATCTTGCGCACACCATGGATAATGGTGGTGTGATCGCGCCCGCCAAAACGACGGCCAATCTCGGGCAGGCTGCGCGGGGTAAGCTTCTTGGACAGATACATCGCAATTTGACGCGGGCGGGCGATGTTGCGCATACGCTTGGGGCCGATCATGTCGGACAAGCGGATGT
>JBAVTI010000150.1:0-16091 GCA_049696055.1 Paracoccaceae bacterium
ATGCGGATCTTCAGAAATCATGCCCTGCCTCAGCCCTGCCCCAATGGGGTGAAGGGTGTCTTAGGGTCTGCCCCCGGCCTTTGCAACCGTTTCAACCAAAACGCACTATTGGCGCGATAGGCCAAAAGTTTATAAGCAATCATGGGTTGAAATGCCCTTGGGTTAAGCCATAATGCGCTCATGCATCGAACACCCGAAACAGCGTGACATGGCGACCGTCAATAACCACCTTGCCCCGATGTTCAAAGTTCACCGTCACCCTGTGGCCAATGTTCGATTGCACCTGCCCAATGCCCCATTCCGGCTCACTTGGGTGGCGCACAAGCATTCCTGGCTCCAGTAACGCGTTCATTTGTTTCCTTTAGCCTTGACGGAGTATCGTATCCCATGCCGGAAAAGCCTGATCTTACCGCCCTGCTTGGGTCGCGCATCTGCCATGATCTTATCAGCCCAATCGGTGCAATCGGCAACGGGGTAGAGCTTTTGATGATGGACGGATCGACCAACGGCCCGGAAATTGCGCTGATTGCCGAAAGCGTGGCCAATGCCAATGCCCGTATCCGGTTTTTTCGGGTTGCCTTTGGATCGTGTTCCGTCGATCAGCGGGTCGGTCGTCCCGAAGTGGTTTCAATCCTCGCCGACCTCACGCGTGGCGGGCGGCTGACAATTGATTGGCAAGGCCCCACCGATCAGCCCCGCCGCGAAGTGAAGCTTGCGTTTCTGCTGATCCAATGCCTGGAAACCGCCATGGCTTACGGCGGCCGCATTACCGCCGAACGCGGCGATAACCGCTGGATCATCACTAGCCACGCCGCCAAAATGAAGATCGACCCGGCGTTATGGGAGGTGCTTTCCAACCCTAATAGCCAGACCGAAGTCACTGCAGCCCAAGTGCATTTCGCCCTTGTACCCGAAGAATTAGCGCGCCAGAACCGCCAGCTGTCGGTGGAAATCCGCGATACCGAAATCCGGCTTTGTTTTTAGTCAGCGCCGGATGGTGCCGTCACCAACCACCAGATATTTGAAACTGGTCAACTGTTCGGCACCCACTGGCCCGCGCGCATGCAGCTTGCCCGTGGCAATGCCAATCTCTGCCCCCATGCCAAATTCGCCGCCATCAGCGAATTGGGTCGACGCATTGCGCAACAGAATTGCCGAATCCAATCGGGTAAAAAACCGCTCGGCCGTCGCATCGTTCTGCGTCAGAATGGCCTCTGTGTGCTGGCTGCCATAGCGGCGAATATGGGCAATCGCCTCGTCGACACCATCGACAAGCTTGGCCGCGATGATCATATCCAGAAACTCGCGCCCGAAATCCTCTGGCGCCGCTCGCACCGTGCCGGGCACCTTCAATAACTCGCCTTCGGTGCGCACCTCGACACCCGCTTTGATCAAATCTTCAATCAACACCGCGCCATGCTTGGTGTAAAATTGCCAATCGATCAGCAGACACTCGGCCGCCCCACAAATACCGGTGCGCCGGGTTTTCGCATTCAAAACCACGGCGCGCGCCTTTTCCAGATCAGCATCGCGGTCGGCGTAAACGTGGCAGATGCCTTCGAGATGCGCGAACACCGGCACCCGTGCCTCGCGCTGCACAAGACCCACCAATCCCTTGCCACCGCGCGGAATGATCACGTCGATATGCTCCACCGCGCGCAGCATCGCTGTCACCGCTTCACGGTCGCGCGTCGGTACCAACTGTATTGCATCAACCGGCAAACCCGCCTGTTTCAAGCCCGTCACCATGCAGGCATGAATTGCTGTCGAGCTGTGAAAACTCTCTGACCCGCCGCGCAAAATTACCGCATTACCGGATTTCAGACACAGCGCCCCAGCGTCCGCCGTCACATTCGGACGGCTTTCGTAAATCACCCCGATCACCCCCAGCGGCGTGCGCACCCTGCGGATGTTCAACCCCGAGGCCATGTCCCATTCGGCAATCACTTCTCCCACCGGGTCGCGCTGCTCGGCCACCGCGCGCAAGCCATCGACGATGCCACGCACCCGGCCCTCGTCCAGCGTCAACCGGTCCATCATCGCGGGCGACAGGCCCTTTTCCTCGCCGTAAACAAGGTCTTCGCAGTTGGCATCAAGAATTTCCTGACGCCGCGCCCATACCTCATGTGCTGCCCCGACCAAGGCCGCGTATTTGCGTTCTTGCGACGCGAAGGCCAATTCCGCCGCAGCCGCCCGGGCGCGTGCGCCGATGCCTTGCATCAAAACCGCTACATCTTCGCTCATCGCCCGCTCCGCATTCATCTTTACAAAAATATCCCCGCCGGAGGCGCTACCCTAAACCACCATATCATCCCTGTGGATCAGGGCCGCCCGTCCCGCATAACCCAAAATACCCTCGATTTCGCCCGACCGATGCCCGGCAATCGCCTTGGCCTCGGCTGCAGTATAGCGCACCAGTCCCTTGCCAAGCACATTGCCCGTCGGGCCCAAAATTGCCACCGGATCGCCGCGCCCGAAACTGCCAGACACCGAGACAACCCCCGCAGGCAGCAACGATTTACCAAGGCCAAGGGCTCGCGCCGCCCCCGCATCCAGCCGCACTTCGCCGCGCGTCTTCATCGCGTTGATCCAGCGTTTGCGTGCCGCTTGCGGATCGCTCTGCGCCACGAACCACGTTCGCGCCGCGCCATTGGCCAATGCCGTGAGTGGTCGCAGGACCGAGCCTTCCATAATCACCATGGCACAGCCCCCCGCCACGGCGGTCTTCGCGGCCATCACCTTGGTCTTCATCCCGCCTTTGGAAAATTCCGAGACTGGATCACCCGCCATTGCCTCGATCGCCGGGGTGATCACCTCTACCAGATCAAAGCGTAGCGCCGCGGGGTCTTCCTTCGGATTGGCGGAATAGAACCCATCGACATCCGACAGCAACACCAACTGATCAGCCCCCACCGTCACCGCAATTTGCGCGGCCAAGCGATCATTGTCGCCAAAGCGGATCTCATCGGTGGCAACCGTGTCGTTCTCGTTGACGATCGGCACTACGCCAAGGCCCAGCAGGGTTTCCATCGTCGCCCGGCTATTAAGATAGCGCCGTCGGTCGGTGGTATCCTCTAGCGTCACCAAAACCTGCCCGGTGGTAATGCCATGTGGCGCCAATACTTCTTCATAGGCTCGCGCCAGCCGGATTTGCCCCACAGCAGCGGCGGCCTGCGATTGCTCTAGCGGCAAAGCGCCATCCGGCAATCCCAAAACCCCACGCCCCAAGGCAATTGATCCCGACGACACCAGGATCACATCGGCGCCGCGCGCCTTCGCCTCGGCCACATCCAGCGCCAAGGCCCGCAGCCAATCGTGGCGCAACCCGGTCACCCGGTCGACCAACAAGGCCGAGCCGATCTTGACAACAAGCCGCTTGGCGTCGCGGATATCGGGGGCCGTCAGCGGTTTCAGGGCTGCCACGGCGTCACCTCTTCAGGCACCACCCGACCCCTGAGGATTTCCGCATAGATCTCGCGCAGCACATCGGTCAAACCTTGCTGCGATACGCCAGAAATCAGGAAAACCGGCCCACCCGAAGCCTTTTCCAATGCCTTCTTGCGCGTCGCCAGGGTCTTGCTGTCCAGCGCATCAATCTTGTTCAAAGCCGTGATCCGCGGCTTTAGCGCAAGTTCGGCGGCATAGGCCTCTAACTCGCCAATGATGGTGCGGTAGTCCTTGGTGATCGTGCTCGACGTGCCATCCACCAGATGCAGCAATACTGAACAGCGTTCCACATGTGCTAAAAACTGGTCACCAAGACCGCGCCCCTCATGTGCGCCCTCGATCAGGCCCGGAATATCGGCCATCACAAACTCATGGCCGTCGATGCCCACAACCCCTAGGTTTGGCACCAGGGTGGTAAACGGATAATCCGCAATCTTGGGCCGCGCATTCGAAGTTGCCGCCAGAAAGGTCGATTTTCCGGCATTTGGCAAGCCGAGCAACCCGGCATCGGCGATCAGTTTCAGCCGCAGCCAGATGGTGCGCTCGACCCCCTCTTGACCCGAATTGGCCCGTGTCGGCGACCGGTTGGTCGAAGATTTGAAAGCCAGATTTCCCCAGCCACCATTGCCGCCCTTGGCCAGCAAGACTTTCTGCCCCACGGTGGTCAGATCGGCGATCACGGTTTCTTCGTCTTCGTCCAGGATCTCGGTGCCCAGAGGCACCTTCAAAATGATATCCTCGCCGGTCTTGCCGGTGCGCTGACTGCCCATGCCGCCCTGCCCCGACTTGGCAAAGAAATGCTGCTGATAGCGAAAGTCGATCAGCGTGTTCAGACCCTCGACCGCCACCGCCCAGACCGACCCGCCATTGCCGCCATCACCGCCATCCGGCCCGCCAAATTCGATGAACTTTTCGCGTCGGAAGGAAACGCATCCCGCCCCGCCGCCGCCCGAGCGGATATAGACTTTGGTGAGATCGAGAAATTTCATAGGCTCAGGCTTTCAATAGATGTTGCCCGTCAGGCGATAGTGCCAAACGGGCCAAGGCTCAATGACCATTTGACCAAGCGCCTTTAGGGTAGCCAGACTTAATCCAGCTTCTTGATATAGGTCCAAGTCGGCACCCGTGCATTGCGTGCCACACTAAAGCTTTCCGCATCGCCCAGATACTGGAACCCGGAATTCGTCAGCACCCGCGCAGACCCCGGATTATCCTGAAATACTTCGGCAAAAATCGTGCGGCATCCTTGCGGGTTTGCCGCAATCAGCGCGCGCACGGCGTCGGTTGCAAAGCCGGTATTCCAGAATGCCGGCGCCACCCAAAAGCCAATCTCCGATTGCCCGGCATCCACCCGCTTTAGCGAGATTACCCCGATTACCTCGGCGTAGCCCGACACAGATCCGTCCATTACCCAGATATCTTCGGCCCCGCCCGGCTGCATTGCACGGGTCACAAAGGCCTCGGCTGCCCCCGGCGGCAACGGATGCGGGATCGAGGTGGTGCCAATCGCCACACGCCGATCGCCCGCATACATCGCAAACAAACCTGCATCCGATTTCTGCGCACGCCGCAACACAAAGCGGCCCGCTGAAATCGGGGGGTCTGCGGCTACCATCGCCGGCACCGGTTTCCGGCCGCCCGACGCAATCATATCCATGGTCATGGCATCCCTCCTAAGACGCGCATGGGCGAGGCAAACCTACCTCGGTCACTGATAACGCCCCGCCATTTCCATTAGATGGAACTGCCCGGCTTGTTATGCAACCCGGCGCTCTGCCGGATCACCAAAAGATCACTGCCTTACCCGTCCCCCGGAAAAGACCAAGGGGACCGGCCTTTCAGCCGATCCCCCGTTTACAATGTAATTGTAAAGGTTCGGCTTATTCGGCGGCTTTCTGTGCAGGAAGAACCGAAATGAAGGTGCGACCCTTCAGGCCCTTCTTGAACGTCACATGACCTTCAACCACGGCGAAAATCGTGTGGTCGGTGCCCATGCCCACGCCTTGACCCGGAAACCATGTGGTCCCGCGTTGACGTACGATGATGTTGCCCGGAATAGCGACTTGGCCGCCATACAGTTTCACACCCAAACGACGACCAGCCGAGTCGCGGCCGTTGCGGGATGAACCGCCTGCTTTTTTGTGTGCCATGGGGTGTTACTCCTTAACAGCAGCGGCTTTAGCCGCGCGCTTCGGTTTCGCTGGCGCTTCTGCCACGGGGGCAGCAGCCGCGTTATGGACCTCACGGCGTGCATCGGCGGTGCCGGTTGCAACAGCCACGCCCGACTTGTCAGCGCCTATGGCCAACACGTCGGTCACGCGCAGCAGCGTCAGTTGCTGGCGGTGGCCTTTGGTGCGCTGCGAGCTGTGCTTGCGGCGACGCTTGACGTAGTGGATCACTTTGTCAGCTTTATACTGCGCAATCACTTCGGCCTGCACAGCGGCACCAGCCACCATGGGCGAGCCGACGGTGACGGTTTCGCCGCCCAGCATCAGAATGTCGTTGAACTGGACTTTATCACCAGCATTTGCAGCCAACTTTTCAACGCGCAGGATGTCGCCAACCTGAACTTTGTATTGCTTGCCGCCTGTCTTGAGGACCGCGAACATGGGTCATTCCTTCTTCTTGTTCCGCGTCTTTCGGCCCCGGCTTAGCCCTGCATCAACAGGATTTCCGGCGTTTGGTCGTTGCCTTCGAACAGCGCGCCCTTGCGGGCCGTCATAAATATAATATCCCGGCCAACCGATGGGTTGCCCGAGATGCGCGCTTATCCGGGAAACCCCTTTCAGAGTCAAGCGCCCCATTGCCCGGCTTTCTGACCTTTTTCGCATGCTTCTATAGTGTGGAATACCCGGCGCTTAATGCCCGCACCCCCGCAGACATCGCACGAATGATCAAAGAGCCCGCGCCCTTCAGATATCCTCGCCTTGCATCTGCTTGGCCGCCGCGCGCCCCAGATCATACGAAATCTGGGTGAAGACCGCATCGAACGCCGCAAACATCGCTGCATTCAGCTTTTGGCCCTCTGGTGTCTCCGAAACTGCCTGATAGGCAGCCAGATCGTCGTCCGAGAGCGAGGCATAAGCGACGGTCAGATATGAAAAAAGCCAATCTTCTGTTTCCAACCGGATATCAGGCTCTTGCGACCAGACGTCAGCCAACATCTGGTCCTCGGTCATATCGTCGCCAAATGCACCACCTGCGGCAAGCCCCTTGTAGAACGCCAGATTGGCATTCAACGCACCCGCGACATTCTGTTCGGTCAGGTCATTAGCGTGCGCAAAAGCCTGCAGCGCGGCCATACGCGGGTCTTGCTTGGCAGTCATTTCTTCAACCACCACTTTCGCTGCCTCTTTGGCCTTTTCGTCCATCAGGGCACGGCGCGCTTCGGTTTCCATGGTTAGAATGCGCTGCCCGCGTTCGGAACCGAAAAAGGCTTGCATCACCGCGATTGTAGCGGGATCACCCTTTAACTCTACGTCGAATGCGGCCTCAAACCTTTTCTGCATCACGGCGGGGTCATAGATCAGTCCGACCACAGCCAGCCACTTTGCGCCGCCCTTGCCGGGAAACATCTCGGCTTCCAAAGTGCTGCCGTAGTCGATGCCCTCTTCGCGCATCACTTGCATCATCTCGGCAATCTGCAGGGTCTTGGTCAGCGCCGACACATCCGTCGATATTTCAAAGTCGGTAACTTGCGCCCCGTTGTCAGCCCAGACCTGCAAAGGCACCGATGAGACGGCGCAAAAAAGGGCAAAGGCTGCGACAATCGGGCGGACAAACATCGGGGAAATCTTTCCAATAAGGCCAGTTCGCTTGATAGCTAATCGCTCGCTCGCCCCTTGCCAAGCACAGCAAAGCCACAGTGGCGTGATCATGCCGGCATTTGGCGTGTTTCCGGGGTTGCAAGCGCCGCCCGACCCGGCTAAATCGCCCCTCAAGACGATCCCTACCGCGGAGAGGTGGCAGAGTGGTCGAATGCGGCGGTCTCGAAAACCGTTGTCGGTTAACGCCGACCCAGGGTTCGAATCCCTGTCTCTCCGCCAAATATCATTGATAATAATTGTTATTAAACAATAATTATTCGTTCGGATTTTCTGCTTCCCGAGAAATTCACCCATCCTCTTCTGGATGCCATTGCAACGTGGTAGAAGGCATTGGAACCAAGCTTGGGCCAATAGCGCAAAAGCATTGCCCCGTTTGCGGGCCTACTCGCGCCGAAATACGCAGGATTGGCAGCCTCAGCACAGTATTGGCGGCGAAAAAGATCATTCGGCGGCCTCGGATAATTTGAAGCGGGTCAGCAATCCTGCCAATTCGGGGCGGCACGAGCCGCAAGATGTGCCGGCGCCCAAGGCCTCTCCCAACGCGGCAACGCTAAGGGCGCGGCCCGATTGGATGGCCTCGCGGATCGTGTTGATCCCCACGTTTAGGCAGGCGCAAACCGTGGCACCGGGATCTGGCGCATCTGCCCTTGGCCGACCCGCAAGAACCATGGAATCCAAAGTGTTGATCCGGGCCGCCAGATGGTCTCGGGCAAGCGCCAAGGGTCGAGGACCGGCGAAAAGGGCGGCAATCAGACGGCCCTCATCCGTAAAGGCAACGCGGGCAAGGCCGCGCTTGGCATCTATTAAGGTGGCTGCGGCGCTGAGCGGCAGGCCAAACAGATTTCGCGCGAAGGCAACCCAGTCTTGTGGGGCTTGCAGGCCAGCAAGCTCTACCCGCCAACCCTCGGCAATGCGGGCACGCGCCCAATAGTCGCTGCTCGGATGCAGGGGTGCCGCGCTGACGGCAAAGCCGAACCAATTAGCCGCAAACCTTTGGGCGGCAACAGCGGCGGCTTTGCTTTCAGGCTGCCCGGAAACCGGGTCTACCACGCCTGGCACCAACGTATCAATCCGGGCGGCCGAGGCCGTCTCATCCGTCCAATGCATTGGCGCAAAAAGCTGTCCTGGCGCAGCTGCATCCGTGATGAGCGCACGCAGAATTGTGTGCCCCAACGGGCTGGAAAGCTGAACCAGGTCTGCGTGGCCAAGCCCAAGGCGGGCGGCGTCACTGGGGTGAATTTCAACAAAGGGTTCAGCAAGGTGCTGGCTAAGACGGGGCGATTTCGCCGTGCGCGTCATGGTGTGCCATTGGTCACGCGTGCGCCCGGTATTGAGGCGGAAGGGCAATTCGGGCGTCAGGGCCTGGGGGCCACGGGGCGTGATTGGCAGCATATGCGCGCGGCCATCGGCCGTATGAAAAGCGCCGGTGCCGAAAAACCTGCCGCCTCGCTGCCGTGGGTTTCGCGGCCATGTAAACGGAGCAAGCTGCGCATAGTCCGCCTCAGTGATCGCGGCATGGTCCGAGATATCAAAATCACTACCAAGCTCACCGGCAATTCCCGAAAGTGCCGCATATTCGGCAAAAATCTCAGATTCAGTTTGCCAGTCAAAGGCGGGTGCAAAGCCCATGCGCGCGGCAACCTGCGCTAGGATCCACCAATCGGGCTGGGCCTTGCCAGGCTGACGCAAGCTTGCGCGCTGGCGGCTGATGGTGCGATCTGAATTGGTGACCGTGCCGTTCTTTTCGCCCCAACCCGTTGCGGGAAGCATAACATGCGCGAGGCGTGCCGTATCGGTTTCAGCGGTGATATCGCTGACCACGACAAAGGGGCAGGTTTTCAGCGCCGCCGCCACAGCGTTAGCGTCGGGCATAGAGACAACAGGATTGGTGTGGATGATCCAAATAGCTTTGATCCGTCCATCGCCCACGGCGCGAAACATATCAACGGCCTTTGGCCCAGACGTATGCGCCATTAAGGGGCTGGCCCAAAAGCCTTGCACGGCGTCTCGGTGACTGGGGTTTTCGAGGTCCAGATGGCAGGCCAGCATATTGGCCAGTCCGCCCACCTCGCGCCCGCCCATCGCGTTGGGTTGGCCGGTTACCGAAAACGGCCCCATGCCGGGGCGGCCAATGCGGCCGGTCGCAAGATGGCAATTCAAGATGGCATTGACTTTATCGCTGCCCGACGAGGACTGATTGATGCCTTGGCTATAAACGGTGACGACGTGCTCGGTGGTCGTCCACAGTTGCAGGAATTGCGCCAGGTCCGCTGCGGGAAGGCCCGTGGTGACGGGGTCGGTCTGCCGGGCGGCGGCGAGGGCGTCCTGGTAGCCCGCGACATGGCAAAGGTAGGTAGCGTCAGCCACTCCAGTGTCCGCAATCGCCACCAACAGCGCGTTGAACAAGGCGGCATCGGCACCCGGCGCAATCGCCAGATGCAGGTCAGCGATGTCGCAAGTGGCGGTGCGACGGGGGTCGATCACCACGATTTTCATCTGAGGGCGCGCAGCTTTGGCGGCGGCAAGGCGCTGGTAAAGCACCGGATGGCACCACGCGAGGTTCGATCCGGTCAGCACCACCAGATCTGCCAGTTCGAGGTCCTCATAAAGACCCGGCACGGTATCGCTGCCAAAGGCCCGTTTGTGGCCCGCGACCGATGACGCCATGCAAAGCCTTGAATTGGTGTCGATATTGGCCGAGCCGATGAAACCTTTCATCAACTTGTTGGCGACATAGTAATCTTCGGTCAGCAGTTGCCCCGAAACATAGAATGCCACCGCATCGGGGCCATGTTCGGCAATCACGTCCGAGAACCGTTTGGCGACAAGGGTCAACGCATCGTCCCAGCTTGCATCTTGACCATAGACGCGCGGCGCAAGCAGGCGGCCCTCCAGTCCCACAGTTTCGCCCAAGGCGCTGCCCTTGGAACAGAGCCGCCCAAAGTTCGCGGGGTGATCTGGATCGCCCTTGACACTCAACCCGCCGTTACCATCCGCCGTGGCAAGGATGCCGCAGCCGACGCCGCAGTAGGGACAGGTCGTGCGAACCGTGCCTTGCGCAAATCCGGCGTTCATGCAGCAGACCGCCTGGCCAGACGAGAGGCGTCCAGCAATATCCGTCCGGCCTCGACCCGCGCGGGGTAGCTGTTCACCACGCCCTCATCTGCGCCCTGCGCCATGCCGGTTTCCAATGAGAACACCCAGGCATGAAGCGGACAGGTCACCGAATTGCCATGCACAATGCCCTCTGACAACGGACCGCCCTTGTGGGGGCAGCGGTCGTCGATGGCGAACACTTGATCGGTGGCGGTGCGGAACACCGCGACGCAACCCAGGGCGGTTTTCACCACCCGCGCGCCTTGCGGCGGGATGTCGGCCAATGCGCCAATGTCGATCCAGTTCATTCTGCGGCCTCCAGTGACAGATCGGCCATTGGCGCCCATTGGGCCAACTGATCCGGTTTGGTAAGTTCAGCCCACGGGTCGATCTGATAGACTGATTGCGACAGCATGAAGCGGTCGTATAGCGCGCGGCGGATGGCGGGATCTTCGATTTGCGCCTGACACCAATCAAGCCCCACTTTGGCGACCCATTTGTAAATGCGGTGCAGATAGCGGCTGTTCTCGCGGTAAAGCTGCACGAAAGCCGCGATGATTTCCATGGTTTCAGCCTCGGTTGCGGCTTTGCATAAGAACTCGGTTTCGCGCACGTCCATGCCAGCGGCACCCGCTACGCTGATCTCATAGCCACTGTCGACGCAGACCACGCCGATATCCTTGCAGGTGGCCTCGGCGCAGTTGCGCGGGCAGCCCGAGACCCCCAGTTTCACCTTGGCAGGTGTCCACGATCCCCACAAAAGTTTCTCTAATTTGATGCCCAGACCGGTGCTGTCTTGGGTGCCAAAGCGGCAAAACTCGGTTCCCACGCAGGTTTTCACCGTGCGCAGGCCCTTGGAATAGGCATGGCCCGACACCATTCCTGCCGCGTTCAGGTCTTGCCACATCGCGGGTAGATCCGCCTTGCGCACCCCCAAAAGGTCGATCCGTTGGCCGCCCGTTACCTTGACCATCGGCACGTTGTATTTATCCGCCGCATCGGCAATTGCACGCAATTCGGCGGGGGTGGTCACCCCGCCCCACATCCGCGGCACCACCGAATAAGTGCCATCTTTCTGAATGTTAGCGTGGTTTCGTTCGTTTACGAAGCGCGACTGACGGTCGTCAAGGTAGTCCAACGGCCAATCTGCGATCAGGTAGTAGTTCAGCGCCGGGCGGCACGAGGCACAGCCCCCGACCGACCGCCAGCCCAGTTCTTGCATCACCGCCGGAATGGATTTCAGCCCCAGCGATTTGATCAGACGGCGCACGTCCTCATGGGTGTGATCGGTGCATTTGCACATCGCGGGGTTGGCGTTGGCGGTAAAGCTGTCGCCCAGCGTCACCGCCATCACCTGTTCCACCAGCCCGGTGCAGGTGCCGCAACTGGAACTGGCTTTGGTAGTGGCGCGCACAAGGTCCAGCGTATTGGCCCCGCCAAGGATTGCGTCCACGATCTTGCCTTTGCAGACGCCGTTACAGCCACAAATCTCCGCGCTAAGCGGCAAGGCTGCAACGGCTGCCATAGGGTCCGATTGGGCACCCCCTTGATAGGCCGGGCCGAAGATCAGGGTGTCGCGCATGGGGGTAATATCGGTGCCGTCTTTGATCAGCCCGAAGAACCAGTTGCCATCGGCGGTGTCGCCGTACATCACAGCACCGACCAGCCTGTCGCCCTCGATCACAAGGCGTTTGTAGACGCCGCGTGCGGGATCGCGGAACACGATATCCTCGCGGCCCGGACCGTCGGCAAAATCGCCGGCGCTGAACAGATCGCAGCCGGTAACCTTCAGTTTGGTCGCCGTTTGCACCGGGCGAAAGGCGCTATCTTGCCCCAGCAAAGCCTGCGCCAGCACTTTCGCTTGATCGTAAAGCGGGGCAACAAGGCCGAACAACTGCTTGTTATGCTCGACACATTCGCCCACCGCCCAGATCGCCGGATCACTGGTTTGCATGGCGTCATTCACGGTGATGCCGCGCCCGACATCAAGATGCGCGTCGTTGGCAAGGCGCACTTCGGGGCGGATGCCCACCGCCATGCAGACGATATCGGCGTCGTAAACTGTGCCGTCCTCCAGCAACACAGCCTCAACCCGGTCGGTACCCAGAATGGCTTTGGTAGCCCCTTTGCAATGAATTTTCATCCCCCGCGCTTCCAGCGACTTTTGCAGCAGATAGCCTGCGGCGGGGTCAAGCTGGCGTTCCATCAAATGACCCATGATATGGATCACCACCACTTCCATGCCGCGCAACTGCATACCCGCAGCGGCCTCCAACCCCAGCAGACCGCCACCGATTACCACGGCTTTCGCGCCGGGTTTGGCAGCGGCAATCATGGCGTTGGTGTCTTCCAGATCGCGGTAGGTCACCACGCCGGGCAGTTCCTTGCCCTGAACCGGGATGATGAAAGGCGCCGAACCCGTGGCGATGATCAACTGATCAAAGGGGGTTTGAACCCCAGCACAGGTGACGGTTTTGGCGCTGCGGTCGATCCTGGTTACCGCTTGGCCCAACACGGTTTTGATGCCACGCGCGGCGTACCAATCCGCATCATGGGTGATGATATCAGCATAGGCTTTCTCGCCCGACAGCACCGGAGACAGCATGATGCGGTTGTAATTGCCGCGTGCTTCCGCGTTGAACAAGGTGATGTCAAAGGCATCCGGTGCCAGATCGGTCAGATGCTCCAGCACCCGACCCGAGGCCATGCCCGCCCCGATGACCACAAGTTTCTGCTTCATCATGCAACGTCCTTCTTCTTTGGTCCGTGGTCATATTCCGCAAGGAAAGCAAGTACTTCGGCGCGGTAGTGGTAGTAGTCTGGATGTTCCAGCAGGTTGCGGCGGCTACGCGGGCGTGGCAACTTGACTTCGGTGATCTTGCCAATCGTGGCGCGGGGCCCGTTGGTCATCATCACCACGCGGTCGGCCAGCAAGATCGCCTCATCGACATCGTGGGTCACGCAAACGGCAGTAACCTTGGTGCGCGACCACACCTCCATCAGCACTTCCTGCAATTCCCAGCGCGTCAGGCTGTCCAGCATGCCAAATGGCTCATCCAGCAGCAGCAGTTTGGGCGAAAGCGCAAAGGCCCGCGCGATGCCGACCCGCTGGCGCATGCCGTTCGACATCTCGGACGCGGGGCGGTTCATCGCATCAGCAAGGCCCACACGCTCCAGATAGTATTCCACCACCTCTTGCCGCTCGGTCTGGGTGGATTTCGGATAAACTTTGTCCACCCCGATCGCCACGTTTTCGCGGGCGGTCAACCACGGGAACAGGTTGGGCGACTGGAACACCACGGCGCGTTCGGGATCGGCGCCCTCGACGTGGGTGCCGTCCAGCGTGATCGCGCCCTTCGAGATCGCATTCAGCCCCGCCGTCATCGTCAAAACGGTGGATTTTCCGCAGCCCGAATGGCCGATCAGCGACACGAACTCGCCCTTCTTCAGGATCAGGTTGAAATCCTCGACCACCGTCAGCGGGCCTTTCGGCGTGGCATAGATTTTGTGCAGTTGCGAATAGCGCAGATAGCGCGCATCCACCGGCGAGGTGGCCGCAGCACTATAGGCTTTCGGCAGGGCATGGCGCGGGGTGATTGCAGGCAAGGCGCGGGTTTCGGGCAGTTTCGACTTGATGCCGACATCCATCAGATAGGCGGTGACGTCGGCACGCAGGGATTTGAACACTGCGTCCTGGTTCATCGCGGAACGGTCGCGCGGTCGTGGCAATTGCACCGAAAAACTCTCGCCCAACGTACCATCAGGGTTCAGGCAGACGATGCGGTCAGCCAGCACCAATGCCTCATCGACATCGTTGGTAATCAGCACAACCGTACGCTTGTCGGCGGCCCAGATCGCCTCAATCTCTGCCGCCACATTGGCGCGGGTCAGGGCATCAAGCGCCGACAACGGCTCGTCCATCAGCAGCACCTGCGGCTCCATCGCCAGCGCGCGCGCCACGGCCACACGTTGGCGCATACCCCCCGACAATTCCGCCGGGCGACGGTCGGCGGCATGGGAAAGCCCGACCATCCGGATGTATTTGTGCACCAAGGCGGCGCGTTCGGCCTTGCTGGCGTTAGAGACCGCATCAACCGCAAGCCCGATATTGCCCGCCACGGTAAGCCACGGCATCAGCGCGTAGGATTGAAACACCAGCCCCCGCTCCGGCCCCGGCCCGGTGACGGCGTTGCCCTTGAAAGCGATCTCGCCGCGATCAGGCAGGGTAAGCCCTGCCATCAGGTTGATCAGCGTGGTTTTGCCCGAACCTGAAAAGCCAAGGATCGCCAGAAATTCGCCTTCCTCGACGGACAATGAAAGGTTGCGCAGCACGGGCTTGTCGCCGTAGCCCTTGGAAACATTGCGTAATTCTAGGATGCTCATGGCTGGTCACCGATTGTTCGAAAAGGTGAACAGCGATTGCAGCGCGAACATCACCCGGTCCAACAAGAAACCGATGATGCCGATGGTCAGCACCGCAACCATGATCTTGGCGAGGCTTTGCTCGGAGCCATTCTGAAACTCATCCCAGACGAATTTGCCAAGACCGGGGTTTTGCGCCAGCATTTCGGCGGCAATCAGCACCATCCAGCCCACGCCCAACGAAAGCCGCAGCCCGGTGAAAATCAGCGGCAGCGCCGAGGGCAGCACCAGCCGGGTTATCTTTTTCCACAGGGAAAGTTTCAGTACGCGGCTGACGTTCACAAGGTCTTTGTCGATCGACGCCACCCCCAGAGAGGTGTTGATCAGCGTCGGCCACAACGAACACAAGGTCACCGTAAAGGCCGAAACGATAAAGCTTTTGGGCAGGTTGCCATCAACGTAAAGCGCCGAAACCACCATGGTGACAATCGGCAGCCAGGCCAGCGGCGACACCGGCTTGAATATCTGCACCAGCGGGTTGATCGCGGCATTGGCGGTGGGCGAAAGGCCGGCAAGAATGCCCAATGGCACGGCAATGATGGTGCCAATCAAAAAGCCCGCAAAGACGGTTTTCACCGAGGTCCAGATCTGCGCATAGTAGGTCGGCTTGCCGGTATAGGTCGGGGTTTTCACCTGATCTGCCTTGCCTTCGGCCACTAGGGCCGCGTTCTTGACGGCCTGTTTGGCGTAAAACTCCTGCTCTTTCACGCCTTCAGCCGTGGCACTTGCATCCAGCGCCACCGCCTGTTGCCAAACCTGCACTGGTCCGGGAATGGCCCCCAGCGAGGTTTGCACCATTGGCGCCAGACTGGCCCAAAGCACCAGAAACCCGGCAATGGCCAGCATCGGCACCACTGCCAGCCGCCAGATTTCCGTCACCTGACCGCGTGGATTATCCCCCGCCAAAACCCGCCAAATCGGGGTGATCCATGCCAGCCCCAAAAGTCTGAACCAGGCGTCGCATTTACCGATCAGCCTATAAAGCCGTTCCAGTCGCGCACTGCGGTCGGCCTCGGGGTCTTCGGGCAGGACGGCGGGGTCAAGTAAGGTCATCTGAAGTATCCTTTGGCGCCCGTGCAATTGGCGATACCAGCCAGTTGCAGGGCGAAACGCGTTGGTTCAGTTGATGATTTCGCCGCCCGCAACGGTTTGCGCGGCCTTCAGCCCAATGGTCAGACTGTCGATATAGGCGTTTGGCTTGGTGCCATCGTAGGCAATGCCGTCGATGAAATCGGACGTGGGCTCGCGGTAACCATCGACGTCAAAATCGAACATCTCGGCAGGGACAAGGCCATCGGC
>JBAVTI010000151.1:0-2048 GCA_049696055.1 Paracoccaceae bacterium
GCAGCCGTCATCCGGCGTTTGGCGGCGTCTTTCAGCCCCATGGCGCGGATTGCATCGCCCGAGGGGCCAATGAACACCAACCCTGCCGCCTGCACCGCATCGACAAAATCGGGGTTTTCCGACAAGAAGCCATAGCCCGGATGAATGCCTTGGGCACCCGTGGCAAGGGCTGCGGCGATGATCACATCACCGCGCAGATAGCTGTCACGCGGGGCGGGGCCGCCGATATGCACCGACTGATCCGCCATCGCCACATGCCGCGCCCCCCTGTCGGCATCGGAATAGACCGCAACCGATGCCACGCCAAGGCGGCGGGCGGTGTCGATCACCCGGCAGGCAATCTCGCCCCGGTTGGCGATCAGGATCTTGGTGAACATCTTTGGTTCCTGCCTGTTGCCCCAACCGCCGGGGGCTGACTGCCCCCGGACCCCCGTGGATATTTGGGTAAAAGTGAAGGCGCTTTCATCTTTACAAAAATATCCCCGCCGGAGGCATGCTTCGTCACATCCGAAACACGCCAAAGCGTGTCGGTTCAATCGGTGCGCAAAGGGCAGCGGCGAGGCTGAGCGCCAGCACCGCGCGCGATTTGCGCGGGTCGATGATGCCATCATCCCAAAGCCGGGCAGAGGCATAAAGCGGGTGGCTTTGGCGATCGAACATCTCGACCGTCGGGCGTTTGAACGCGGCTTCGGCTTCGGGGGTCCACGCGCCCCCTGCCCGCTCGATCCCGTCACGCTTGACCGATGCCAGCACCCCCGCCGCCTGTTCGCCGCCCATCACCGAGATGCGGCTGTTGGGCCATGTCCAGAGAAACCGGGGCTGATAGGCCCGCCCCGCCATACCATAGTTGCCCGCGCCGAACGATCCGCCGATGATCATGGTGATCTTGGGCACATTGGTACAGGCAACAGCCGTCACCATCTTGGCGCCATGCCGCGCGATGCCTTCGGTCTCGTACTGGCGGCCCACCATAAAACCGGTGATGTTTTGCAAAAACACCAGAGGAATGCTGCGCTGACTGCAGAGTTCGACAAAATGCGCCCCCTTGACCGCAGCCTCGGAGAACAGAACCCCATTGTTGGCGATGATCCCAACCGGGCAGCCCATGACATGGGCAAAGCCTGTCACCAGCGTCTCGCCATAGCGGGCCTTGAACTCGTCGAACCGCGAGCCATCAACCAGCCGGGCGATCACCTCGCGGATATCGTAAGGCGTGCGCAGATCGGCGGGAACAACGCCCAATATTTCCTCGGGGTCGAAGGCCGGGTCTTCCGCCGTTTGCCATTGCACGGTTGCCGGCATGGCGCGGTTCAGGTTGCCCACCGCTTGCCGTGCAAGGGCCAGAGCGTGGGCATCATCTTCCGCCAGATAGTCGGCCACGCCGGAAAGCCGGGTGTGCACATCGCCGCCGCCAAGGTCTTCGGCGCTGACGATTTCACCGGTCGCGGCGCGCACGAGGGGCGGGCCGGCCAGAAAGATGGTACCCTGATTGCGCACGATGATGGTCACATCCGACATCGCGGGCACATAGGCACCACCTGCGGTACAAGAGCCCATCACCACGGCTATCTGCGCAATGCCTTTGGCCGACATCCGGGCTTGGTTGTAAAATATCCGGCCGAAATGATCACGGTCGGGAAAAACCTCATCCTGATTGGGCAGGTTGGCACCGCCTGAATCCACCAGATAGACGCAGGGAAGCGCGCATTCCTCGGCAATCTCTTGCGCGCGCAGGTGTTTCTTGACGCTGATCGGGTAATAGGTGCCACCCTTTACCGTGGCATCGTTGCAGACCACCATCACCTGTTGGCCATGGATCAGACCGATGCCCGCAATGATCCCCGCCCCCGGTGCGGCCCCGTCATACATGCCCTGCGCCGCCACCGCCCCGATTTCCAGAAACGGCGATCCGGGGTCCAGCAGGTTCGCCACCCGGTCGCGCGGTGCCATCTTGCCGCGCGCGGTGTGGCGGGCAAGGGCCGTGGGGCCACCGCCCGCCGCCGCTTGGGCTGCGGCCTCGGTAATAGTGCCCAGTAGCGCCAGATGCG
>JBAVTI010000152.1:0-4252 GCA_049696055.1 Paracoccaceae bacterium
GACGAAGTTTGGGCGCTTATCGGCAATTTTCAGGATATGAGCTGGCTTCCCCTTGTGGCCAGCACCACGGGTGAGGGTGGCAATGTGCCCGAAGCAACCCGGGTGCTAACTCTGAAGGCACCGGGTGATCCGCAGGTTTTAGAGCTTCTTGATAAATTCTCGGTGGAAAAACGCAGCTATTCCTACCGCATCACGGCTGTAGATGTCGCGGTGCTGCCGGTCACCAATTATTCCTCGCACCTGACGGTAAAGGATGACGGCGGCAAGGCCGTGGTGGAATGGCGTGGGGCGTTCTATCGGGGCTATCCCAACAATGATCCGCCAGAAAACCTGAATGATGCGGCGGCAATAGCGGCGGTGACTGGGGTTTACCAAACCGGGCTGGATGCTTTGGCGGCCAAGTTTGGCAAGCGCGAGTGATCAGGCAAGCCTTGCTGGCGTTGCATTTCGCCTCGGCGGCACAGGCCGGGGATACGGCCTATATCACCGCGCAAGAGGCAGGACGCGTGGCGCTGGTTGATGTGGCAAGTGGTGCGGTGCGGTGCATAGCCGATGTTGGCGGCAAGCCTGCGGCGGTTGCGGTCGATCCGCTGCTTGGGCAGGCCTATGTGGTTTCGGCGGAAAGCAAAGTGCTGACGATTCTGGCCCGCGATTGCAGCATTCAAGGTCAAATGACACTGGAGGGTGGACCCTTTGGGGTGGCGGTGAACCCGACGCGCGGGGTTGTCTATATCGGTGATTGGTATGGCGCGCAGATCTATGAGATGGACCCGAAGGCGCAAAAGATAGTGCGCCGTTTTGCAGTTGGTGCCTCGCCTGCGGGAATCGCGGTTACGGCAGACGGCGCGCAGTTGATCAGCGCGGACCGTGACGACAATCAGATCAGCATCCTTGATGCAGAGTCCGGGGAAACCTTGGCACGGGTCAAGGTAGGGGTGCATCCCTTTGGCGTTACCTTGTACGATGGGCGCGCTTTTACCGCGAATGTCGAGTCTGACAGCGTTAGTGTGGTAGATCTGGCCACAGCGCAACTGATCGCCACCATTCCTGTGGGAAAGCGGCCCTATGCGGTGGCTTTCGCGGCTGGCAAAGGCTTTGTCACCAACCAATACGAAGATACGGTTTCCGTGTTTGATGCCGCCAGTTTCGCGCCCCTTGCCGCCATAGAGGTCGGCGAATACCCCGAAGGCATCGCAAGCGCCGAGGGTGGCCAACGGGTTCTGGTGGCAAACTGGTTTTCCAACACCATCAGTGTCATCGACAGCGCCACCCTGTCAGTGGTGTCCGAAATTGAAGTGCCAGACGGCCCGCGCGCCTTTGGTGCGTTCGTGTTGCCCTAGCCCCTAGGGCAGCACGAACGGCTCTACTCGTTCCAGCGGCGGGTTTGGCACAGTTTGCCAGCCTTCTGGGCCATTGGGATACCAGATCACTTGGCTGTAGCCATAGCCAATGGCCCGTTTCGCCACATTCCACGACATCCAGCATTCGGCACGGCAAAAAATCACCATCGGTTGATCCAGATTGCCCGCAGTGGCATGGGCAAGACCCGCACGCAGGTAGGCCTCTTCTTCGGGTGACAGTGCCTCGAAACCGGTATTGGGCAGCCAGATGGCGCCAGGAATGCTGTCGCGCGGCTTATCACGCCAGATCGTGCCCTCGGGCAGATCGGCAGGTTTGATATCACGCGGCATCACATCGACAAAAACCGCCTCTCCTGCGGCATGCAGAGCTGCGGCGGTGGCATCATCTGCCACCTTGGCCCCCGCCAGCGTTGCAGGCACCGGCGCACTGTAGGGCGGCCCGCGAAAACCTGCAGGCTCTGCTGGTGGGGTGGCTGCCGCCGAATTGGCCAATAGAAGACCAAACCCAAGGGCAAGCAACGTGCGGCGACCCATCACGGGGTGGGCTTCAGGGCGGTGCCATAGTCATCGACCAAGGGCACACCTGCCTTTCGCAAGATCATGTCGATCTCCTGTTGATTGCGGCGGATAAGCGAGTTCAGGGCGCGCTTCCATTCCTGTTCCCCCGGGCGCACGCCCATGGTGATGCGGTAGAACAACTTCGGGCTTTCGGTTTCGGCCAACAGCGGGGTCATTTTCAGCGCATCATTGCCAAGGGTCAGCGGCCCACCAATCGGCCCCCAAAGAACCGCCGCATCAATCACCCTGGATTCCAAATCGCCCAACATGTCGGCGGCCGGGCTTTGCACCCGCCGATCAACGATCAATGGATAGGGTTTGGCAAGTGCCATCAACCCATTGTGCGCAAGATGGTTGGCAGGCGGAGTTCCCGCAATGATCCCTATCCGGTGGCCCTGCAGGGCCGGATCAGACAGCCTGTCCACTGTCGCCAAAGCATCGTCGGCGCGGGTAATCAGCACATAGACCGAAGTATAATAGTGGTTGGTATTCTGCACCAACTCGTCGCCCTGCGCGTAGCCGATCACCACATCGCACAGCCCCGCCCGCAGTGTTTTGCGGATGAAACCTGGGCCCATCGGAAACCACACCGTTTCCTGCGGTAGATTCAGTTTGGTCGCAAACAAGGCCGCGATATCATTCTCGAATCCACCATGGTCGCGGCTGGACAGGGGCAGGTTGGCCGGATCGGCGCAGACCCGAAACGCGGTGGGCGAAACAAGATCGGCAACCTGCGCGGCGGCTGGCCCCGCCATCAGGGCTGCAAAAAGTGCAACGGCAAGCCGCGCCCGATGCATCCTAACCCCCCATACAGGCGGCTTCGACTGCCGCCGCTTCTTCGTTCTTTGGTGCCTTTTTTGCGGGACGCCCGCGGTCTACTGCATCGGTGCCACGTGCCTTGAGATAGGTATAGATATCATCAAGATAGCACATCACATTTGGATTGGTTCCAAACGATGGCATCACCGAGTTTTGGGAAGCGCCAACCTTTTGGCGGCCCTCTGCGACGATGCCGATGAACGTGTAATAGTCCAATGTCAGTGCCGATTTCTTTAGGGCCGGGGCGTAAGTTGAGCCTTCGCCATCCGGGCCGTGGCAGACATGACATTCGGCATGATAGCGGCGAAACCCGGAAAAAGTTGCCCAATCAACTGTGCCATCATCTTCGATCTTGTACGTTGGGGCACCATCGGCGTTCAGCCAGCGCCCGCCTTCCTGGTGATCTGCCGTGACGTTGGCAGCGTCGGGTTTAACCTCTTGCGCCATCAGCGGGGCAATGGTGCCGACTGCCAGACAGATCGACAAAAGCGGGGTGGTCATCTTCATATCAGTTATCTCCTCCCTGAGTACTGAACCGCCCCGAGGATACGTCCTCGGGGCGGGTTTTGTCACCGGTCCTGCAACCATACTTTGGTCTCTAAATCCTTGGTATGATCCAGAGGCACAGGTGTATCGGCGTTAGTTTGGCAGTTCGAACACCGTCAGCTGCCCACCGAGTGCGGTGTAATCGGACAGCGCTGCATAGCCACCAACCGCGCCCAAGCCTTCGTTCGGATTGGTCAGACCAGCGGCCAGACCGATACCGGCCCAACCACCAACACCCGACAGAATGCCGACGTATTGCTTGCCGGCATGCTCGTAGGTCATGACGTTGCCGATGATGCCCGACGGGGTCTTGAACTTGTACAGCAGTTCGCCGGTTTTCGCGTCGACGGCCTTCAGATAGCCCTCGAGTGTGCCATAGAACACCACATCACCTGCGGTTGCCAGCGCACCAGACCAGACCGAAAATTGCTCGGGCAAGGACCACTTGATTTCGCCTTTGGTGGCATCCCAGGCAATGAAGTTACCCATGCCGCCATGGCTTTCGGGGGCCGGGTACATGGCCAGCGTTGCACCAACATAGGGCTGTCCGGCAGCATAGCTAACCCGGAACGGCTCGTAGTCCATGCAGACGTGGTTGGTTGGCACATAGAACAGATTGGTCTTAGGAGAGAACGCTGCCGGTTGTTGGTCTTTCGACCCCAGCGCCGCCGGGCAAACGCCGGTCGAGTTGACGTCCTCGCCGTTCTGTTCGGTGGAATATTGTGCCACCACGGCCGGACGCCCATAGGTTGCCGAGGCCGGGTCCATATCGACACCCGTGCTCCAGTTCACGGCCGGATCGAACTTTTCGGCCACCAGCAGTTCGCCGGTCGCACGGTCCAGGGTATAGCCAAAACCGTTGCGGTCAAAGTGGGTCAGGATCTTGCGCATTGTGCCACCAATCTCTTGATCCGTAAGGATCATTTCATTGATGCCGTCAAAATCCCATTCGTCATGCGGGGTCATCT
>JBAVTI010000153.1:0-3747 GCA_049696055.1 Paracoccaceae bacterium
CCAATTCTTGCTTTACTAAAGGTGCGCACTCCCAATTTGGGAAAATCGCGCCCTCACTGCAAAGGAATGGAAAATGGACAAAGATCGAGTCGCGGGTTCCGCGAAAGTGGTAAAAGGCAAGATCAAGTCGGCGGTCGGCAAGGTGGTCGGTGACGCCAAGCTCGAGGCCGAAGGGGCCGCCGATCAGATCGAAGGCAAGGTCCAGAATGCGGTTGGCGGCTTGAAAGACGCGATCAAGGGCGAATAGGCCAAAGCGCCGATGCTCTGCGCTTTGCCGTGCAATGCTCGGGCTTCATGCGCGCCAAGTGTCGGTCAGCCGGGTCTGCAAACCCCTCAATCAAGCGCCGCCCGCCAAAATCCACGCCGCCCGTAGCACCCTTGCAAAGGCGCTAATCCTTTGGCCGATAAATATCCCCGGCTGAAAAACCAAAACCACGTAAGGCGATCCGCCATGAGCCGCAACTTTCTCTACCTGATTATCGGCGGTCTCGCCGTCGTGGCCATGGTCTTGGGCTATCAGGTTTACCAATCGCGCCAGACCACCAGCGGTATTCAAATTGATATCGGTGACGGCAGTATGTCGATTGAAACGAACTAGCCGGGCGCCCGCCTGCGGCACCAGACACCCCATCCCGCCGCGGCGCGCCTTCACCCGGTGAAGCAGCCGCAAAGGTTTCAAAAAGCGAGGTTCACATCATGTCGCTCGGCACCATCCTCATCATCCTCCTCATCATCTTTCTGCTTGGTGGCTTTAGCGGTCGCTTTGGCGGCTACGGCTACGGCTTCGGCCACGGCGGCGTCGGGGTGATCGGCGTCATCCTGATCATCATGCTGGTGCTGGTTCTGACCGGAAGGCTCTAACCGCCCGCGCGAAAGCCGCAATACCGTGTAAGGTCGGCTCGCGCATTTGAAGGTCCGGGCAATACCGATGCGGGCAACGCCCCGCTCGGCGCTTGTTGCCATTTCTCATTGTCCAAATATCCTCGGGGGTAAGCCCGGCACGGGCAAGGGGGCAGACAGCCCCCTTCTTCCCTGCGTTATCCCCTTAAAAAATCCTTAACAAAAAATACGAAATATAACAATATCAATGAATTACTCGTCATAACACGCGTGTTATGCCCGTGTTATGCCGCCTCAATGCCGCCTAAAACCGCCCCCAGATTATCCCCCAACGCCGCACATAAATACCCGCCTTCCTGAATGATCACCAAAGGCAGGCCCAACCCCGCCACGGCCCGCCCGATCCTTTGAAATCCGCCCGTGGAAACCTTCAACCCCCCAAACGGATCCCCCTCAAACGCATCCAGCCCCAGCGCCAGCACCACCACCTCGGCCCCGAATTCCGCGATCCGCTCCAACGCCACCTCCAGCCCCGCCAGAAACCCCGCATCCCCCGTCCCGCGTTCCAACGGCAGGTTCAGGTTCGCCCCCATCCCGTCAGCGACCCCGATTTCCGCCGCATAGCCCCAGAAGAACGGATAGAACCGCACCGGATCGGCGTGAATCGAAACCGTCAGCACGTCGCCGCGATCATAGAATATCCCCTGCGTCCCGTTCCCGTGATGCAGATCGACGTCGAGAATGGCGACCCTTTTCCCCGCATCCCGCAGCCTTTGCGCCGCAATCGCGGAATTGTTCAGATAACAAAACCCGCCCGCCAGTTCGGCAAACGCATGATGCCCCGGTGGCCGACACAGCCCATAAACCGCCCCCTCGCCGCCCAACACCAGATCCGCCGCATGCACCGCCGTCTGCGCCGACGCGACCGCCGCCGCCCAGGTTTGCGCCGAGATCGGACAAGAGGTGTCGGTCATATGAAACCCCGCCTGTCCCACTGCCGACTTCGGATAACCAACAAACCGGCTGTCGGGATGAATATTCGGGATCACCTCGGCCGATGCCCCCTCGATCCGCATCCATCGCGCATGGATATGCTCAAGAAACGTCAAATACCGCTGCGGATGCACCGCCAATATCGGCCCCAACCCCGCATCGGGCGCCTGCACGACAGCCCCACCCAGCCGCCGCACCGCGCCCAGCAACACATCCACCCGCGCGGGCTTTTCGGGGCAGGGAAACGGCGCGCCCGACGATAGGAAAAACTGCGGATCATGCGCCCGCTGCGCGTCGTCAAAAACCGTGATCACGCGCCGTTCAAGGCGGCCAGTCCCGCCCCCTCCAAAATCAGCATCTCATAGGCCCCCCGGTCAGCAAATCCTTGGCGTGCATAGAACCGCTGGGCCGACGCATTGCCGCGGTCGACCGTCAGGGTAATATACCCGGCTTCCCAATCGCGCGCCGAGGCCATAACTTCCGCCAGCAACCGCCGCCCAAGGCCCAGCCCGCGCGCCGCCTCGGATACATACAAATCCTGCACATACGCGCCCGGTCGCCCCCGCAGCGTCGAGAAATCGGGGTAAAACAGCGCCAGCCCCAAAACCGCGTCGTCCCGCACCGCCAGAATGGTGCGAAACAACGGCCGCGCGCCAAAGCCGTGTCGCAACAGCGCCTCAACCGAGCCACGCATCACCACACCGTCATGCACCGCCAATTCCGCCAACAGCGCCTGAATTGCGGCCGCGTCCGCTGCAAGCCCGGCCCGGAAAGTCACGCTCAAAACGCCACCCCGGCAACGCCTTTCAGCCCCAGCATCGCGCGGGCCTCGTCCGGACTAGCCACCTCGCGCCCCAAACCTTCGACAATACCCCGGATCAGCCGCACCTGATCGGCGTTCGATTGCGCCAACACGCCTTTTGACAGGTAAAGGTTATCCTCCAGCCCGACCCGAACATGGCCACCCATCGCCGCCGAAATCGTCGCCATCGGCACTTGCATCCGCCCCGCCGCCAGCACCGAAAACTGATACTGATCGCCAAACATCCGGTCGGCGGTGCGTTTCAGCAGCACCAAAGTATCCGGCTCGGGTGCCATGCCGCCAAGCACTCCAAACACGAACTGGATGAACAAGGGCGCCCTGACCAAGCCGCGATCAACGAAATGCTTCAGCATGGTCAGATGCGACAGATCATAACATTCAAACTCGAACCGCGCGCCGCGCACTGCCCCCATTTCGTGCAGCACATGGGCAATATCGCGCGGCGTGTTCTTGAACACCAGATCATCGGTGCCTTCCAGAAACGGCTTTTCCCATGCGTGTTTCCAGTCCTTGATCCGCGCCACCATCGGGTAAAGTGCGAAATTCATCGACCCCATGTTCAGACTGCACATCTCGGGGGCGTTGGCTTTCGGGGCGGCCAAACGCTGATCCAGCGTCATGATCGCCGACCCGCCGGTGGTCATGTTCACCACGGCATCACAGCCCATCTTGAGGCTGGGCAGAAATCCCGCCCAATGCGCCGGATCGGCCGATGGATGCCCGGTTTCGGGATGCCGTGCATGCAGATGCAGGATTGCCGCCCCCGCCCGTGCCGCGTCAATTGCTTGCGTCGCAATCTGGTCGGCAGTAACCGGCAGATAGGGCGACATCGACGGCGTATGGATCGACCCGGTGATGGCGCAGGAAATGATGATCTTGCTCATGCGACGTAATCCAAGCCACATTCGCGGGCAAAGGCCACCAGCGCGTCGGTCAACCGATCCATGATCTCGGCCACCTGCGCAGGCGTCGTGATCATCGGCGGCGCGATCAACACATGATCGCCGCTATAGCCGCCCCGCGACCGTCGCGGATAGATGATCAGCCCCCGCGAATACGCCTGCTCGGTCAGCTTATCAAAGGCCTTCAGG
>JBAVTI010000154.1:0-3979 GCA_049696055.1 Paracoccaceae bacterium
AGGGTAAACCCAATTGGAATAGTTGGCGCGGTGCTTTCCTCCCACACCACAACGGCGCCGGGGGCGAGCCAGTGTCCGGCGATTGCCGAGGTGAGGGCGGCCTCGCCCATGGCTTTGCCGTAGGGGGGATCGAGGAAGATCAGGCTATGGGCGGGGCCTTTGTTCGGCGGCAATTTGGTGGCGTTGGCGCGCAGCAGGGTGGTGGCGGCGGCGGCGCGCATCAGCTCGATATTGCGCTTTAGCAGGGTGTAGGCGGTGGCACCGTCATCGACGAAGGTGATGTGGGCGGCACCGCGAGACAGGGCCTCCAGCCCCAAGGCACCAGTGCCGGCAAACAGGTCAAGCACCCGCGCGCCGGTGACGGGGTTGGCATGGGGGCCGCCGAAAAGCTTGCTATTGATCAAAAGGTTGAAGATCGACTCGCGCACGCGATCCGAGGTGGGGCGCAGATGCGCGTCGGCATCCCCGGTTCCGACCGGGGCAAGCCGCAAGGCGCGATGGGTGCCGCCGATGATGCGCATGGGGATATCCTTGTCGGGGCAATTGAGGGTGGGGCATTCGGGGTGGCCGTGCGGGAAGGGCCGCCCACCTATTTCAGAAGCGATTTCAGTGCGGTAGCAGGATCGCGGATGGCGGATTTATCGACGCTGCGGCCCATTTCCAGCAGGCGTTTACCGACCATATAGGCGCGCGGATCGTTCATCGCATCGACAGCAAGCAGTTGATCGCCTTTGAAATACCAAAACGACACACTTTCGCCTTCGGGGCCGCGGGTCACGATGGTGTCGTAGCCGGTATTCAACCCCGCGATTTGCAGTTTGGTGTCGTATTGGTCTGACCAGAACCATGGCATCGGCCTGTAGGTCAGGCCCGCACCCAGCATGTTTTCGGCCACCAGCTCGGCTTGGTCGATGGCGTTTTGCACCGATTCCAGGCGCAAACGACCGCCCTGCCACGGGAAGCTGGCGCAATCACCCGCAGCCCAGATCGCGGGATCAGAGGTGCGGCCGTGTTCGTCGGTGCGGATGCCGTTTTCCAGCGTTACCCCGGCCAGTTCGGCCAAGGCAGTGGCGGGCACAATACCCACTCCGGCAATCACGAAATCGGCGGGGATTTCAACACCATTCGACAGGCGGGCGCTGGTCACATGGGTGTCGCCCAACAGGCGGTCCAGCCCGGTGGATTCGAGGATTTTCACGCCATGGGCAGTGTGCAGGGCGCGGAAGTAATCCGACGTTTCCGGGGCGGCAACGCGTTGCAGGATGCGCGGGGCCATTTCTACCACGGTTACATCAAGGCCCAGTTTGGCGGCGACGGCGGCGGCCTCCAACCCGATATAACCGCCCCCAATGATCACGAGGCGACGGCCAGCGGTGAATTCGGGGCGCATGGCGTCGGCGTCGGCCAGACTGCGCACGGTGTAGATGCCCTGCAGATCGCCCCCGACGGCGGCGGGCAGGCGGCGGGGGATCGACCCTGTGGTCAGCGCCAGTTGGTCGTAGGCAATGGTCTCGCCTGCGACGGTGACGGTTTTGGCAGCGGCGTCGATGGCAGTGACAGGTGTGCCAAGCCGCAGAGTGATGTTGTTGTCGGCGTAGAATTCGGCAGAACGCAGATACAGACGCTCTTCCTCCATCTCACCCATCAGATAGGCCTTGGACAAAGGTGGGCGCTGATAGGGCGGCGCGGTTTCCGCCCCGATCAGGGTTATTTCACCCGCGTGACCGGCGCTACGCAGCTTTGCCACCAATGACGCGCCTGCCTGTCCCGCCCCAATTACCACGATATGTGTCATGTCCATGCCTCCGACGGGCGGGAAATCGCTCCGGCCACTGGTCCCTAGTTGCGACGGACCCTATATCTTGGCTTAACGAAAACGCAACGCGAGAGGATGACGAGAATGACGATTTCTGTTGGGGACAAGCTGCCGGATGCGACTTTGGTCAAGTTGGGCGCGAATGGACCGGAAGCGGTAAGCCTGAGTGCTACCACCAAAGGCCGCAATGTGGTGATCTTTGCGGTGCCGGGTGCCTATACCCCCACCTGTCATTCGGCGCATGTGCCAAGTTTCATCCGCACCATGGCGGGTTTCGAAGCAAAGGGCGTGGACGAAGTGATGTGTATCTCTGTCAACGATCCCTTCGTAATGAAAGCCTGGGGCGAGGTGACCGGGGCAACCGCGGCCGGGATCACCATGCTGGCGGATGCACAAAGCGAGCTGACAGGCGCGCTAGGCCTGGCGTTTGATGCGGCCCCGGCAGGCTTGATGGCGCGGTCTAAACGCTATGCGATGCAAGCGGTCGATGGCGTGGTAACGGTGCTGCATCTGGAAGAAAACGCAGGCGTTTGCGAACTTTCTGGCGGCGAGGCGCTGCTGGCCGCCATCTGATCGCTTTTTCTTTGCAAAAATCCTCCCGCCGGAGGCACCCGACTATCCAGGACAACCGGCGGGGCATTTTCGAAAAATGATGGCCAAAAGCTGAAATTGGCGGCATCGAACCGCGCAGCTTGCTGGTTCAACTTGCCGCGAGTTGGTCCATTTTGGTCGCAAGCTTTACGTCAAGGTCAGTGATGCCGTTTACGGTATGGGTGATCAGGGTGACGGTGACGGTTTTATAGACGTTCGACCATTCCGGGTGATGATCCCATTTTTCGGCCCAGAGCGCGGCGCGGGTCATGAAGCCAAAGGCTTCGATGAAGTTTCGAAAAACGTAGGTTTTGGAAAGGGCATCCTTTTGGGGGTGGATGGTCCAGCCGTTTGCCAACAGGGGGGCAAGGGCGCTGCGGTTGATCAGCGGTGTGCCCGTCATGGTTTTGCCAGCAAGGCGTCATCAATGGCGGCGGCGCGGATCAGGGCCGGGCGGGTTTTGATGCGGTTCCAATAAGCGGTCAGGGCCGGGGTATCGGGCAGCGAATTGAACCGCAGGCCAAAGCCGACCTGTGCACCGACATAGACATCGGCAGCGGAAAACGCGTCGCCTGCAATGAAGGGCATCGCGGTGACCGCGTGTTCCAGGGTGGCTACGACCTGATCGAAATGGCCATAGCCGACAAAGCCGCGCTTTTCGGGCGGCACCTCGACACCCAGCGCGCGGTTGGTGATTGCCGCTTCTAGCGGGCCTGCGGCAAAGAACATCCAGCGATAGAAGGCAGCCCGGTTGGCGGGCATCAACCCGGCCTTGGGAAAGGCATCGGCAAGGTAGGTGCAGATCGCGGCGCATTCGGTGATAATGTGGGCCCCGTGCGTCACGCAGGGCACTTTGCCCATCGGGTTTAGCGCAAGGTAGTCCGGGGCTTTCATCGTGGTGCCGTAGTCGAGGATCACCGCCGAATAAGGTTGTCCAAGTTCTTCAAGCATCCATCGCGCGGTGCGGCCACGCGATTGTGGGTTGGTATAGAGGGTCAGTTTGTCCATTCCGGCCTCCGGTGGTTTTGGCGCAGCATGACACGGGTTTCGCAATTTGTCAGTCTTACGATTGCGGGTCGGCGTCTGAGTTTGGTTCCATGCGCCGGAACGGGCCGTAGGCGGTAAGAACTTCAATCTCTTGGTCCACCGCGCGGCGTTCTTCTTTCAGGTATTGTGCTATGGCTTTGGAAAAGCCGGGATCGGCGATCCAATGCAGGGAATGCACGGGGGTGGGCAAATACCCGCGGGCGAGTTTGTGTTCGCCTTGCGCGCCGGCCTCGACACGGGTCAGGCCCTGCCCGATGGCCCATTCGATGGCTTGGTAGTAGCATAACTCGAAGTGCAGGCAGGGGTGATCTTCGGTGGCCCCCCAATAGCGGCCAAACAGGGTATCGCGACCGATGAAGTTCAGTGCGCCTGCGATGGGGTGGCCGCCCCGGGTGGCGATGACCAACAAGATGTCGTCGCGCATGCTGGCGTGCATTTCGTCAAAGAACGCCCGTGTCAGGTAGGGCGTGCCCCATTTGCGCGCGCCGGTGTCTTGATAGAATTTCCAGAACGCATCCCAGTGTT
>JBAVTI010000155.1:0-3577 GCA_049696055.1 Paracoccaceae bacterium
AAATAGGTGGGCCTACGACTGCATCGCAGGCCCGGCGGATTGGGTCAACCTACGGCTACTGGCCGACGTTTTGCTGCCAGCCCTTTTCAATCGCGCTGATCCAGTCTGCCTGCAATTCTGGCAGCGAAGCGCGGGCAAGTTCTGTCGCCGAAACGACGGCCGGATGGGCGGGCAGGGCAGCAAAGGCGGTCTGGACGTCGGGCAGGGTTTTCGTCACGTCGATTGCGGGGGCAGTGCCCCAAACGGTGGGCTTGGCCTTCTCCAACTGCTGCTCGCCGGAAATCAGAACGTTCGCCAGCACCATTGCTGCGGCTTTGTTTGCCGAATTGAAGGGGATCAGGACGTAGTTTGTGTTGCCGATGGTGCCGTCGGTCAGCCCGAAAGACCGCGTGGTGGCGGGGTAGGTGCCCGCATCAACAGCAAGGCCGAATTGCGAAGGGTCGTAGTCAAAAACCAGTGCGATTTCCTTGTTGGCAAACATTTGCTGCAGTTGGGTGATCGTGGTCGGATAGGTTACCCCTTCGCGCCAAAGGAAGGGCTCGATCTCGTTCAGGATTGCCCAAGTTTTGCCCGCCGCCGCATCGAACTTGGCCTGATCAAACGGGCCGAGCAAGTTTTTCGCGCCACCTGCCGCATAATAAAAGACGTGGCGCACAAAAACCGAGCCGTTGAAATCGGGCGGGGCGGGGTAGGTGAACTGGCCGGGGTTGGCTTTGATCCACGCAATCAAGTCGGGGATGGATTTCGGCGGGTTGGGCAGGGTGGCGGCGTCGTGGGCGAAGGCGAACTGGGCTTTGTTCCACGGCACTTCGCAGGCATCGACGGGGACGCCGAAATCGTTGGCGACGGCGGGGTCGTTCCAGTTGATCAGGGTGTTGTTGGGCAGGGTGTCGGTGTAGCCGCAAAAGGCGAGGCCAGCTTGTTTCATCGAGCGGAAGTTCTCGCCGTTGATCCAGATCATATCAACCGCGCCTGCGTCGGTAACGCCTGCCTCTTTCTCGGTCAGGACGGCATTCACGATATCTGCGGCGTCGGTTATTCCGACGCGGTTCAGGGTGATGCCGTACTGGTCTTTCAGAACGCCTCCGACGGTATCGGAAACGTAGGCATTGATGGTGTCCGACCCGCCCCACATGAACCAGTTCACGGTGCCGCCCCTAGCGAGGGTTTCGACGTCGGCCCAAGGCTTGCCGATCAGGGCGGCCCCATCCGAGGTGTCTGCGAGGGCTGAGGTTCCGAGAAGGCAGGCGAGGGCGGCGAGGCGGATCAAGTGGTGCATGTCGTTCCTTTTGCAGGTCAATCTTGGCTGTTAGCGACGATAGACGAAGGAAAGATGATTGTGACCCCCGGTCGACGAGAAAGTGATCGGACTGGAAATAACACGATCATAACACGCGTGTTATGATCGGTAATTCATTGTTTTTGTTACACTTGTCACTTTTTGTTAGGGATTTGTTAACCCGCTAACACGCATCGTGTTCCGGGTTTTCGGGCGGGTCTTGGTCTTGGCCCTGGTCTGGGGGGATCTGGGCGGCGAGCGTCAGCAGGGCGCGGTCGAGGATCTGACGCTCGGCGGGGGTAAAGTCGGCAAGCATCTGGTCGGCGCGGGCCTGAACCTGCGGGAAGGCGCGGGCGAACAGGGCAGCACCTGCGGGCGTCAGCGCAAATTCACGCAAGCGGCGGTCGGCATCAGAGGTGTCGCGCGAGATCAGACCCTTTTCCTCCATCCGGGCCGCCGCCCGGCAAACCTGCACTTTATCGAGCGTGGTGCGGCGGGCGATGTCGACCGAGGATACCCGGCCCGCCTGATCAAGGGCGGCGAGAATACGCCACTCGTCGCGGCTAAGACCGTGGGCCGCACCGTATACTTGCGCCAAGGCGCGGCTGAAGTTTTCGGCGGCGACGGCCAGACGGTAGGGAAAGAAGTGTTCTAATTGCATGACTGACCTCTGACCAAAAGAATAGGTCGTTGCGGATGAAACGATTTGATCTGGATCAAGGTTTGCCTTGGAAAACCCCATATCGTTGCATTTGCAATGAATATCGGAGGTCACCATGAAGATCGAACGCATCCACCACGTTGCCTACCGCTGCCGTGACGCCAAACAGACGGTGGAATGGTACACGCGGATGTTGAACATGGATTTCGTGCTGGCGATTGCCGAGGATTTTGTGCCCTCGACCCACGAACCCGACCCGTACATGCATGTGTTTCTGGACGCAGGTCAGGGCAATGTGCTGGCGTTTTTCGAACTGCCGACCAAGCCAGAGATGAGCCGCGATCCCAACACGCCGATCTGGGTGCAGCATATCGCGTTCAAGGTGAAGGACCGCGAGACGCTGCTGGCGTTCAAAACCCATCTCGAAACCCACGGCGTCGAGGTGCTGGGGGTAACGGATCATTCAATCTTTCACTCTATCTATTTCTTTGACCCGAACGGGCATCGGGTGGAATTGGCCTGCCCGGACCCCGATGAGGCGGCATTGATCGCGCGGTTGGACACGGTGAAATGGGCGATGCTGGATGAATGGAGCCGCACCAAAAAGGCACCCAAACATGCAGAATGGCTGCATGCGAAAGAATTGAACAAGACGTAAAACCGGGGCGGGATGCGATGCAGAAAACCTATAGCTACCCCGAATTTCCCTATCGGCAGTCGGCAGAGCAATTAGCGGGCCGCGTGGTGCGGCATCCGGTTGTGGTGATCGGGGCAGGGCCGGTCGGCCTGACGGCGGCGCTTGATTTCGCCTCTCGCGGCCTGCCGGTGGTGGTGCTGGACGACAACAACACGGTGTCGGTGGGCTCGCGCGCGGTGTGTTACGCCAAGCGGCCGTTGGAAATTTGGGATCGGCTGGGCTGCGGCGAGCGGATGGTGGAACGCGGCATCAAATGGAAATTTGGCCGGGTGTTTTTTGGTGACCGGCAGGTGTGGCAGTTTGATCTGCTGCCCGAAGAGGGGCACAAATGCCCGGCCTTCATCAATTTGCAGCAGTATTATCTTGAGGAATATATGGTGGATCAATGCGGGCGGACCCCGTTGATCGACCTGCGCTGGAAGCACAAGCTGATCGGTTTGCGGCAAGAGCCGGATCATGCGGTGCTGACGGTGGAAACCCCGGACGGGGTTTTTAGTATGGAAGCGGATTGGGTGGTGGCCTGTGACGGTGCCAATTCCGATGCGCGGCAGATGGTGGGGGCAGAGTTCACCGGGCAGTTTTTTCAAGACCGGTTCTTGATTGCGGATATTGTGATGAAGGCGGAATTTCCAACCGAACGCTGGTTCTGGTTTGACCCGCCGTTTCACCGCAACCAATCGGCTTTGCTGCATAAGCAATGCGATGATGTGTGGCGACTGGATTTTCAACTGGGTTGGGATGCCGACCCCGAGGTGGAAAAGCGGCCCGAAAATATCCTTCCCCGCGTGCACGCGATGCTGGGGGCCGATGTGGAATTCGAGCTGGAATGGGCGAGTGTGTATCAATTTGCCTGTCGGCGGATTGATCAGTTTCGCCATGGCCGGGTACTGTTTGCCGGGGACGCGGCGCATCAAGTCTCGCCGTTTGGGGCACGCGGGGC
>JBAVTI010000156.1:0-2550 GCA_049696055.1 Paracoccaceae bacterium
GTTATGAGGGGGCATAACACGCGTGTTATGGAGTGTAATGCATTGAAATAAAACAGTATTGTCAATTTTATTAAGGAATTGGAAAGGTTTTTAACACAGGCCTTGCCGCGCGAAGCCTGACGCAGGCGAGGGCTGTATTGGCGAAAGAGCGAGGCGGCGGGCTTTGCAGGGGCGGGGCATCATGGAAGGCCGATCTCGATCACGACGCCGATCACGCTTTGCAGGGGCACCATGCCGATGCCACCCTTGGTGAGAGAAAGACGGCTGTCAGCGGCATCGTCGCGGTTGTCACCAAGAACAAAGAGGTGGCCGGGTGGCACGGCCCGGTCTTTGATCGTATCGAGAAGGCTTGCCTCGACAGTGTTCAGGATTGCGTAAGATTGCCCGTTCGGCAAGGTTTCGGTCAGCCTTTCGATGGTGCAGGTTTCGCCGGGCATGGTGGTATCGGGGCAAAGTGGCATGCTGCCAAGCCGCCCTTCAGGGCGCAGCTTTTGCACATAGGGTTCGCCGACCGTTAGAACAACAGGTGTGCCATTGATCGACAACAGGCCATTGTCCATGGCGACGGTTTGCCCGGCTGTTGCCACGACGCGGAAGATATAAGGGATGCCCGTTTCAGGATGCTTGATCACCACGATGTCGCCCGGATCGACGGATCGGGCGCCATCGGCAAACATATGTGCGATGCTGCATTGATCGGGTTCAAGCGTGGGCTTCATCTCGCCTGCCGCAGAGGCAAACCGTTCGTAGGTGGAAAAAACGCACTTGAGGCAGAGGCAGAAGGGATCAGCGCGGGCGGTCTGCGCCAACAGGAGTGCCAACGCGAAGGCCGCCCCCGCAAGGGGCTTGGCTGGTGCGGCTAAAGGGGCGAAAAATGCGTGCATCGGTTAGGTCGTTTCAACGGGGCCACGGTGTTGGACAGCAAGAAAGATGAGTATTTGAGCAAGAAAAAGCGGCGGGTTTTGGTAAGGGGAGGCAGCCTTGGTGGATATTAAGGCGGCGGGGCGGCACATTCGACGATAGCGGCGTTGTAGCCCTGATCTTGCAGCCAGTGGCGGAAGGGTTCGGTATAGCCGTGGGTGGCAAAAACGCGGGTGGCACCGGTTTCACGGATGGCGGTGTTCAGGCCGGACCAATCGGCATGGTCGGACAAAACAAAACCGGTGGTGCCGGGGGTTTGGCGTTTTTTGAGGGCCATCCAGCCGGAAGCGAAGGCTGGATCCAAGGGCGCAAAACGGTGGATCCAATCGGGGGTAAGGGCCGAGGGTGGGGCAATGATCAGCGCGCCGGGGTGGGTTTTGGCGGTGATCTGGGGCGTGATTTGGGTGGTAGGCGGCAGGGGATAGCCTTGGTCGCGCAAGATCTGAGTGGTGGCTTCGACCGAGGCATGGGTAAGGAGGGGGCCGATACTGGCGTTTAGCAGGACCATCAGGCGTTGGGCTTTGCCAAGGGAATAGGCGGCAATCAGCGAGGTACGGCCCATGGCGGCGTTGGTTGCCCACCAGTGGTTGATCTGGGCGGCAAGAGTGGCTTGGGGCGCCCATTGGAAAACCGGCAGGCCAAAGGTGCATTCGGTAATGAAGGTATTGCATGCGACCGGGGCGAAAGCCTCGGACAGGCCATCGGGTTCGGTCTTATAGTCGCCGGAGACCACCCAAACCTCGCCCCGGTGTTCGACGCGGATCTGGGCCGAACCGGGAACATGGCCTGCGGGGTGGAACGAGACGGTGACGCCATTGATATCGCGGGGTTCAGCGTAAGCGATGGTGTTCAGAGTGATTTTTCCCAAGCGGTGGCGGATCACCGGGGCTGCCGAGGTGGTGCAAAGATAGGCGGCGTGACCGGGGCGGGCGTGATCGGAATGGCCATGGGTGATCAGCGCACGGGCAACCGGGCGGTGCGGGTCGATGTGAAAATCGCCGATCGGGCAATAAATGCCCTGCGCGGTGAAGGTAAGAAGGGGGGCGCGTGCCATATTGTCAGTGTAGCGCCGGGTTTTGGCGGCGCCAGAGGGAGAGCATGCCTAATTTTTAGGCAAACGCCCTGTGATTGGCAGATAAATCCACGCGGACTCTTGCCCCGGCGTGGAAAGCCACCGTTAACTGGGGGTGTTCAGGGCGAGGGGTTGCGCGGTGATATCCTATTTCAACGAGATGTTTCACGAGGGCGCAGTACGGCCACCCTATGCGCGGCTGGAAGACTGGACCCGGGCGATGCCTGCCGAGTTGCGGCAGATGAAACAGGCCGAGGCCGAAGCGCTGTTTCGCCGGATCGGGATTACCTTTGCGGTTTACGGCGAGGGTGGCGACCCGGATCGGCTGATCCCGTTCGATATGTTTCCGCGGGTGTTTACCGCCGCAGAATGGGCGCGGCTGGAGCGGGGGATCAAGCAGAGGTCGCGGGCGCTGAATGCGTTTCTGGTCGACGTTTATGGCCGCGGCGAGATTGTGCGGGCCGGGCGGATACCGGGGCGGTTGGTGTATCAAAACGCGGCTTATGAGAAATCGGTGGTCGGGTTTGTGCCGCCCAAGGGGGTGTACAGCCATATCG
>JBAVTI010000157.1:0-13202 GCA_049696055.1 Paracoccaceae bacterium
ACGACAGCGAGGGCTACCATTTCATGGAGCCGGAGTCCTTTGAACAGGTGACCGTCACCGAGGATGTGATCGGCGACCAGAAGGTATTTCTGACCGAGGGTCTGCGCGTCTATCTGAAAACCTATAATGGCGTTGCGATTGCCATCGAACTGCCGATGAAAATTACCGTCGAGATTGTGGAAACCGAACCAGTGGTCAAAGGCCAAACCGCCTCGTCGTCCTACAAGCCCGCCATATTGACCAACGGCGTGCGCGTCATGGTGCCGCCGCATATCGGGGCCGGCACCCGGATCGTGATTTCGACCGAAGACAATTCCTACGTCGAGCGCGCCAAGTCCTGAACTGAACCTCGCTATGCCTGAAAAGACCAGCCGTCGCCGCGATGGCTGGTCTTTTCTTTGGGCGCGGGTCTGATCGTGGCTTACCCCCTTTGCCATTGAGGGATCGGTCGCATCCTATGCTTCAAATCTATTGTTCATCGCCCCCATTTGGGGGCATAAATTGCGGCCATGTCATCCATTGTGGCTAAAAAGGAATTTCGCATGTTCGCATTTCGCAAGATCGCCGTGTTTTTGGTTGCGGCATTGCTATTGTGTGGTGCCATCGCGGGCACGGCTTTTGCGCAATCGGATGATGCGCGTTCGATGCGTGTGCTCAGCAATTGGTACCGTCTGGTTCTGGAACTGGTGCGCCATACCCCGACCTATTCGCCGCCCGTCGCCGCCCGCGCCTTTGGCTATGTTGGCGTCACGGGTTATGAAGCGGTGGCAAGTGGTTCGCCCAAGATGACCTCGCTTGCCGGGCAGTTGAATGGTCTGGCGGCCGTTCCACCACGCACGGCGGGGCTCGCCTATGATGAGGCGGTAATTTTGCACGCCGCGATGGCGTTTTCGGTGCAGGCCTATTTTGGCAATACCGGGCCCACGGGGCAGCGGGCGATGGCGGCGATGGAGCGCAAGCTTGGGGCCGATATCGCCGCTGGGGTGGACGCCGATGTGCTGGCCCGCAGCACGGATTTTGGTCAGGCCGTGGCTGCGCATATCTTGCGCTGGTCTGAAAGTGACGGCGGGGCGGTCATTGAAAACATGGGGTTTCCCGATACCTATCCCAAGGCAGAAATCCCCGCCAGTTGGGTGCCAACCAGCCTGATCCGCCAACAGCAGGCGCCTCTCTTGCCCAATTGGGGCAACAACCGCCCGTTTGTCATGCCGACAGGGGCATCGTGTCCTTTGCCGCCACCGCCCGAGTATAGCGAAGACCCGGCATCGGAATTCTACCAGCAGGCGATAGAAGTTGTGAACGTGAAGGCGGGCCTTACCGACGAACAGCGGCTGATCGCGCGGTTTTGGTCGGATGACCCGATGCTTTCGCCGACGCCTCCGGGGCATTGGATTTCAATCGCATTGGAAATTCTCGACCGCGACGGTGTCGGGACAGAGCAAAGCGTCGATGTGCTGGCGCGGCTGGGGATCGCGGTGGCAGATGGTTTTATTGGCTGTTGGAACAGCAAGTTCGACCATAATCTGTTGCGCCCGATTACCTATATTCGCCGGGTGATCGACCCCAAATGGGAGACGCTGCTGATCACGCCGCCTTTTCCAGAATATCCAAGTGGTCATAGCAGCCAATCAGGTGCCGCGGCTGTCGTGTTGACCGAACTGTTCGGAGAAGATTTCGCGTTTGAAGATGCCACACACCAAGACGATGGTCTTGCCCCCCGCGCTTTCCCCAGCTTTTGGGCTGCAGCTGAAGAGGCAGGAATTTCGCGGCTGTATGGTGGTATCCATTTCCGGGCGGCGGTGGAACGCGGTCTGGATCAGGGGCGCTGCATCGGTGCCTATGTGAACGCATTGAAAACCCGGAGCCAATGATGTCCTTGTGCATTTCCCGCTTTGCCGCCGTTTTGTGCTTGGCGATGGCCGCCAGCAACAGCTTGGCGCAAACCACCGTGGCGGTGCCCAACTTTGTCGATGAAACCGCAAGCGCCGGGGTGTCATCGGTTTATACGGGCGAGTGGGAGTATATCGTCGGCGGCGGCGTGGCGGCGTTTGATTGCAATGCGGATGATCGGGCTGACATGTTGCTGGCGGGCGGCACATCACCCGCCACGTTTTACCGCAACCAAAGCCCCGTCGGGGGCGCGCTTTCGTTTGTGGCAGCACCCAGCGGGCTAGAGTTGGACAAGGTAACCGGGGCCTATCCGCTGGATATTGACAGCGATGGGATCACCGATCTTGTGGTGATGCGGGTCGGCGAAAATGTGGTGATGCGGGGCTTGGGCAATTGTCAGTTCGAGCGCGCCAACGAGGCTTGGGGGTTTGAGGGCGGCGATGCCTGGACCACAGCGTTTGCCGCCACATGGGAGCGTGGTGAAAGCTGGCCGACGCTGGCAATAGGAAACTATATTGATCGGCGGGAAGAGGCGTTTCCGTGGGGGTCTTGCACCGACAACTGGTTGCACCGCCCCAATGCCAAGGGCTTGGGGTTCGCGCCCGCGCTGCCTTTGACACCCAGTTTTTGCGCGCTCTCGATGCTGTTCACCGACTGGAACCATTCGGGCACGCCATCGCTGCGGGTGTCGAACGACCGCGAGTATTACAAGGGCGGGCAAGAACAGCTTTGGCACATTGATCCGGGCCAGCCCCCCGCGCTTTATACCGAGGCCGAAGGCTGGCCGCGCCTGCGCATCTGGGGCATGGGCATCGGCACCAATGATCTGAACGCCGACGGCTACCCAGAGTTTTATCTGACAAGTATGGCCGATAACAAATTGCAGACATTGGCAAATCTGCCCGCCGATGGCCCGGTTAAGCCAGCTTATACCGACATTGCGTTTGCCAAGGGGCTGACAGCACACAGGCCCTATACCGGGGGCGAAACCCGCCCCAGCACCGGTTGGCATTCCCAGTTCGAAGATGTGAACAACGATGGCTTGACCGACTTGTTCGTGGCCAAGGGCAATGTGTGGGAAATGCCTGATTTTGCACAAAAAGACCCTAATAATCTGCTTCTGCAAGGGCCGGATGGTGTGTTTATTGAATGTGGCGATCTGGCTGGCGTCGCAAGTTTTTCCGCCGGGCGCGGGGCGGCTTTGCAGGATTTCAATCTCGACGGCCTGTTGGATCTGGTGGTTGTCAATCGCGGTAGTGGGGCCGAGGTCTGGCGCAATACCGGCATGGCCGACGCTGCTGGTTGGCTACAGGTCAAGGTCAGCCAACCGGCCCCTAACCGGGATGCAATTGGGGCTTGGGTCGAGCTGCGCATCGGTGCCAGTCTGCAGCGCCGGGAATTGTTTTCGGGTGGCGGTCACGCCAGCGGGCAAAGCGGCTGGGTGCATTTTGGCTTGGGTCACGCCACCAAGGCCGACCTGCGGGTGATCTGGCCCGATGGCACCGCCAGTGACTGGCAAGAGCTGCCGGGCAATGCCTTCTACCAATTTGCACGCGGCGAAGCGGTGGCTATGGTAACGCCCAACTAAGGCATTTGCAGCACGCGGCTTTGGCACCTGTTGCTGTGGATTACGCTGGAATAAACGCCGCCTCAAACCCATCGGCACGCCCGGGCGCGGGCGACGTCAGGCGCAATTCGGCACCAGCTCCCTTGGCAATGCTGGTGGCAATGGCAAGGCCAAGACCCGATCCGCTGGCGCGACTGCCAGCGCGTTCAAATCGTGTGGTCAGACGGGCAAGCACCTCGGGGGGCACGGGTTTACCGGCATTGGTGACGATCAACTGACCATTTCGCTCCAAGACCACGCTGACCGCCTGTGCCGGATCGCCATGCGTAAGAGCGTTTTCAATCAGGTTGCGGGCAAGAATGGCAAAGGCATCGGCATCAATGCGCGACAAGGCAGCACCGTCGGGCAGGGCCAATTTCAGCCGGGGACCGAAGCCCGCGCGGTTGAAATCTTCAACCACCATGGCAAGGATCGGGCTGATATCGTGCAGGGTTTCGCTCTGCACCCCGCTACCTTCTGCCCGCGACAGTTGCAAAAGTTTCTCCGCCAGCCGGGTCAGACGTTTCAGTTCTGCTTCAATCGCTTCGGCGCGGCGGCGCAGCGGGCCGTCGGGGGCTTCGGCGATCAGACGCTGGGTTTGCACCAAAGTTGCCGCAACCGGGGTGCGCAGTTCATGCGCGGCGTTCGAGGTAAAGCTGCGCTCTGCCTCCAGCGTGCGCGCCATCCGCGCCATCAGTCGGTTCACCGCATCGCGGATCGGCAGAAATTCGGCCTGCAACCCGCGGGTGTTCAGCGGCGAAAGGTCTGACGCATCGCGCTGGCGCACCTCGTTTGACAGGGCGGCAACCGGGCGCAACCGCGACCGGGTGAACCAGGTGATGCCAAGAAGGCTAAGCGGTAGCAGGAACAGCAAGGGTACCAAAAGCGTGCCCAAGGTGCCCATGATCGCTTCTTGCCGATGATCCAGCGGTTCGGCAACCTCGATCAGATAGGCCCCCGAAACGGCGGCGAGTCCGAAAATCCGGTGATTATCGGTGGTGTGAAAGCCTTCGGTCGGGGTTTTGGAAAAGGTGGCAAGATCGGCGTCATGCGAATACAGCAGCACCGCGCCATCCGGTCCATGCACGGCGTAGGTGATGTATTCCTCGTGCGGGCCAACCGGCGAGACGCGACGGGCCGGGCGCCCCTCTTCGGCATTGATCAATTCGATAACCGCAAGCGGCAGAATGCGTTCGGCGGTTTCTTGCAGACCGCTGTCGAACACCTCTTCCATTTCCTCGTTGGCAAAATACCCGGCGGCCAGAAGGGCCAACAGCCACGCCGCCGCCACCCCCAACGACAGCCCAAGCGCCAGATCGCGCCGCAGGCTGCGGGCCTTAATGGGCGCAAGCAAGGTCATCCGCGCCCCAAACGGTAGCCAAGACCGCGCAGGGTTTCGATTGACGCACGCCCCAGCTTTTTGCGCAGGCGGCTGATATACACCTCGATGGTGTTGCTTTCCACCTCGGCGTCAAAGGAATAAAGCCGCTCTTCGATCTGCGATTTGGGCACGATCATGCCCGAGCGTTGCAGCAGCGTCTCAAAGATCACCCATTCGCGCTGGCTAAGATCAATCGCGCCTGCGGGGCCGGTGATTGCCCGTGCGGCAAGGTCAATCGACAAATCACCCAGCGTGACCAAGGGGTTGGGGTTGCCAGCATAGCGCCGTGCAACTGCCCCGATGCGCGCGGAAAGCTCTGCCAGATCAAAGGGTTTCACCAAATAATCATCAGCGCCCGCATTCAGCCCCTCGATACGGTCAGTGATCCGGTCACGGGCAGTCAGGATGATCACCGGTGTCACCGAACCGCGCAAACGCAGCGCGCGCAGAAAATCCAGGCCCCGGCCATCAGGCAGCATCAGATCCAGCAAGATCAGGTCATAAGAAACCGTGTCGGTGCAAGCGGCGGCATCCGCAAGCGTTTCCACCCAATCGGGCGTGTGCCCTTCGGCCAGGATCTGATCGCGCACACCCGAGCCGATGCCTTGGTCATCCTCTACCAGCAAAATGCGCATGTCTTTTCCTTGAATTCTGCCGCCCGGCAGCCTTGCAAGCCTAGGCTGACACAAAGCTGAACCGCTGCGCAAGCCGCGTTCAGGCTTGCGTCAGGAACCCCCGCCATAAAGGTTGGGCGAAACACGAGCAAAGGGGTGCCGCGATGTTGAAGATTGGTTTGATTGCCGGGCTTCTGGGCAGCAGCCTTTTGGCGGGCATGGCCTTGGCAAAAGATGATGAATGCAATGTGCCGATGTCGCAATGGCTGCCGCGCGAAGCGGTGGCCAAAAAGGCGCGCGAGATGGGCTGGAAGGTCGACCGCGTGCGCACCGATGATGGCTGTTACAAGGTTTATGGCCGCGACGCCAAAGGTGATCGCATCGAGGCAGAGTTCAATCCCGCCACTTTGGAATTGATCGAAATCGAGTCGAAAGATGGCGATGCCCAAGAGCATGAGGATGAAGGCGAAAACGAGGCCGAGGGTGGTGGCGGTGGTGGTATGTTGGTCAACCCGACGGCGCCCTTTGCAGAAAAGGAATAGGTTATGATTACTGTTTGGGACCGCGCCGTTCGTGTTTTTCATTGGAGCCTTGTTGCCGCCTTTGCTGTGGCGTGGCTTTCTGCCGAAGAAAATTCCGAACTGCACGAGATTGCAGGCTATGTGGTTGCCGGATTGATCGGTTTTCGCGTGGTCTGGGGCTTTTTCGGTTCGCATTACGCCCGTTTTTCGCAGTTTTTGTATGGCCCCGGTGCGGTCGTTCGTTATCTGGGCGCGATGTCGCAGGGCAAAGAGCCGCGCTACATCGGGCATAACCCGGCGGGGGCAATGATGGTGTTTGCCCTGCTGCTTACCCTAAGCGGCACAGCCTTTACCGGGTGGTTGATGGCGGATGAGACCCGCGTTGCGTGGCTTCCAGGCATGCCGCAGATCGTTGCCCCGGCCTTTGCCGATAGCGATGACGATGCCGAGGCGGGCGAAGCCCAAACCGAAATGGGCGGCGAAACCGAAGGCGGTCCGATCAAGGAAGTGCATGAATTGCTTGCCAATCTGATGCTCGCTCTTGTGGCGCTGCATGTAGGTGGCGTCATCCTTGCCAGCCGCCGCCATAAGGAAAATCTTGCCCGCGCCATGATCACCGGCAGCAAGCGCGCCCCTGAACCCGGCGATATTGCCTGAACCCTTCCCCAATACCCGAAACACGGAGACGACCATGACACGCATGACAACTGCGCTATGCCTTTCCTTGGCAGCCCTTGCCGCGCCGGCTGCGGCCCGCACGGTGACGATCACCACCGACCTCAAATCCTATGGCGGGCAGGGGGCCTACCTTGCGGTTTACCTGACCGACGCCAACGGGGCCTACAAACAGTCGCTGTGGCTGGCGGGCGGCAAGCAGAAATACTGGAAGCACCTGCGCGACTGGAAGGGTGCCACCGGCGGCAATACCGCCGAAGTCGATGGGATCACCGGGGCATCTGTCGGCGCAGGCCGCAGCCTGACGGTGACGGCCGATATCGCCGATGCGCTGATTGATGCGGGGTACAAGATCCACGTTGATGCGGCGGTCGAAGATATGCGCGACAGCCCGTCGGAAATCATCGTTCCCCTGACCAGTGATGGCGCAGGCAAAGCGGTTTCCGGCAAGGGCTATATTCAGTCTTTCCAATACGACATGTGATCTGAAGGAAGCCCTGCCATGCTACGCCGCCTGCATTCTGTTCCCGGCCTGATTTTTGGGCTAATCCTTATGGTTATGGCGTCAAGCGGGGCCGTTTTGTCGGTTGATCCGGGGCTGGAGCGTGTCTCTGCCCCGGCGCTACCGGCGATTTCGGTGGCAGACCTTGCGGCAACGGTTACGGGGCGGTTTGCTTCAGTGGAACGGATTGATCATCGGGCCAATGGCGCGGTGGTGGTAAGTTTTGAGGCGGCAGACGGCTTCGTGTCGATCCAGATTGATCCGGTGACCGGCGAGGAACTGGCCGCGTTCGAGCCATCGCCCTTCATGGTATGGATCAAATCTCTGCATCGGTCGTTTTTGGCTGACGATACCGGCCGGGCCGTGGCGGGCATCAGCGCCGGGGTGATGGTGTTGATGGCATTCAGTGGGCTTTATCTGCTGACAGCGGCGCTTGGCGGTTGGCGCCGGATGACGCGGCCCCTGCGCGGCGGGGCCGTGCAGCGCTGGCATGGCAAGATCGGGCGGCTTGCGGTTGCGGGGCTTGTCTTGCTGGCGATGACCGGCGTCTGGATGTCACTTGCGACCTTTGGGTTTTTTGATGATGGCACCTCGGACAGCCCCGACTTTCCGTTCGAGGTCTCGGGCGGCCCCCCTGCGCCAATCGCCAAACTGGCAGCTCTGAAAGATGTGCCGCTGGCCGATTTGCGCCGCCTTACCTTTCCGGTGGCGGGTGATCCGACCGATGTCTATGGCCTGCAAACCAACACCGGCGAAGGCTATGTCGATCAATCCACCGGCGCGCTTCTGAACTGGATGCCAGATAGTACCATCCGGCAAGTGTCTGAATTCATTTATATGCTGCACACGGGGCAGGGGCTTTGGTGGTTTGGTCTGTTGATGGGGCTTGGTGCGGTGATGGTGCCGGTGCTTTTCGTTACCGGCACGCTGATCTGGTGGAACCGGCGGCAATCGCGCCCGCGCATCGCAGGTATGGCGCGCGCGGCCCAGGCCGATCTGGTTATTCTTGTCGGGTCCGAAGGCGGCACCACTTGGGGCTTTGCGGCCACAGCCGCCACGGCGCTGATCGCGGCGGGGCGGCTTGTGCATGTGGCCCCGATGAACGCCTTGCAGGATTACCCTGCCGCCAAAGCCATGATCGTCATGGCCGCCACCTATGGCGACGGCGTGGCCCCTGCTTCGGCGTCGGGGTTTGTGGATCGGTTGGCAGCCCTGAAAGCCGCCCCGATCCCGGTGGCCGTGCTGGGCTTTGGCGACCGGATGTTTGCGCAATACTGCGGCTATGCAGATACAGTGGCGGCGGGATTTGCGGCAAAGGGCTGGCCCGACCTTATGCCCCGATGCCGCATTGATCGCCAGTCGCCGGTCGATTTTTCCGCTTGGGGTCGCGATCTGGGGGCAGCGCTTGGGGTAACGCTAGAGCTTGATCACCGGATAGCCGAACCCGCGACAGTGACGCTTGCGCTGCTATCACGGCAAGATTTCGGGGCAGAAGTGCAGGCTCCAGCTGCAATCCTGCGCTTTGGCCCGGTGGTGGCGTCGGGGCGCTTTGCCCGACTATTTGCCCCAAGGCTGCCGCGATTTGAGGCGGGCGATCTGGTGGCGGTCTACCCACCGGGGTCTGATTTGCCGCGGTTCTATTCGCTGGCCTCGTCGCGGCGCGATGGTTTTCTGGAAATCGCGGTGCGCAAGATGCCCGGCGGCGTGTGTTCTTCGCACCTGCATGCGCTGGAACCCGGTGCCCGTATCCGCGTGGCCATTCGCCCCAATCCGGTGTTTCGCCCGCAGTCGGGCCGCGCACCGGTGATCATGGTGGCCGCTGGCTGCGGTATTGGCCCGATGGCCGGTTTCCTGCGGCAAATGCGTCCAGGCCGCGAAACCACGCTGTATTTCGGGGCGCGTGATCCGGCTTCGGATTATCTTTATCAGGCCGATTTGCAGCAATGGCAGGCCGAGGGCCGCCTGACCCGACTTGTCACCGCCTTTTCGCGGGTGCGGGCGCGGGCCTATGTGCAAGACCGCCTGCAAGCAGACGCCGTGCGCCTGCGGGATCAGATTTCGCGCGGCGGGCAGGTTCTGGTTTGTGGCGGGTCGGCGATGGCCCATGCTGTGGCGGCGGAAATCGACGTGGCGATTGCCCCGCTTGGATTGACGATTGCCAAGATGAAAGCCGAGGGAAGGTATCTGGAAGATGTCTACTGACGGCTTGCTCACGCTAAGCGGCCCAACCATGGGCACCCGCTGGACCGCTCGTTTTGCCCATGCGCCATCGCTCGATGTGGCAAAGATCGAGGCCGCATTAGCCGATGCGATGGCCATGGTTGACCATCAGATGAGCAATTGGCGCGGCGATAGCGACTTGATCCGCCTGAACAACGCGCCGACCGGGGAATGGCTGTCGCTGCCTGCGCCGCTGATGCAGGTGCTGCAAACCGCCCTGCGAATTGGCCGCGCCTCGGACGGGGTGTTTGACATCGGTGTGGGTGGTTTGGTGCGGGCTTGGGGGTTTGGCCCGGCCAATGGTGTTGCGGATCCGGCCATGATGCGGGCGATGATCGGGGTGCCGCTGTCCACAGCCGAGGCGCTTGAACTGGACCCGGAACATGGCCGCGCCCGCAAACACGCCCCGCTGGAACTGGATCTGTCGGGTATTGCCAAAGGTTACGGTGCCGACCTTTTGGCCCAAACCTTGTGCGGTTTTGGCCTGACTGATTTCCTTGTTGGGCTTGATGGCGAGTTGGTGGCCGCGGGTCTGCGCCCCGATGGCCACACATGGGCCGTGGCGCTGGAACAACCGATCGAAGGCACTCGGTCGGCGCGCGGTGTGATCGAACTTAGCAACCGCGCGGTGGCAACCTCGGGCGACTATCGCCATGTCCTGAAGCTTGGCGATGGCCGGGTGTCCCACACCATGAACCCGCGAGTTGGGGGCCCTGCGCAAAACGCGCTGGCCTCGGTTTCGGTTCTGGCCTCCAGTTGTGTCGAGGCCGATGCCTGGGCCACGGTATTGATGGTTTTGGGCGAAGAAGCGGGGCCAATATTCGCCAGATCGCAGGGCATCGAGGCGATTTTTCTGATCCGCGACGGGCATAGCCTGCGTGATGTTTACACCCTTGCCGCCGCCAACGCCGAATTGACCACTTGATCGGTCCTCAGGGGCGGCTCGACGCCCCTGCGGTTTCAGTTTGGCACGGGGGCTTTGATTCCATCTTGGTCGTGATAAGATGACGGCAATGCTACATGTGATGCGCCATCGTTTCGCCGGGGTTGCCTTGGTTTTCGTGCTGCTGCTTGGTTTTGTCGCCAACGGCTTTGCGCATCGCATGGGTATGTCGCGGTTCGATATCGAACGGGTTGCCTATGCGCAATTCTGGGGTGAACCCGGTGCCGATCTGTGCGCGACCCAAGGCCAAAGCGACAGCGCCAAGACGATGCGCGATTGCGATGCCTGCCGATTGATCGGGGCGGCGACGCTGCCGCCAGCCGATTTTGCGATGATTGACATCGCGTTGCCATTTGGGTCGTCAACCCTATTGCCCCCTTCGGTGCGCGGTCTTGGCCACAGCACCGATCGCGCCCATGCCGCGCGTGCCCCGCCGCTGGCCTGATCGCCAAAACCTCACCGATCAGTCCATTTTGCCCCACTGATCAAGCGGGGCATATCCAGCGGATAAACTCTTGAAATATAATGTTTCTGCGGCCGCTTTCGCGCCGGCCAATCCAGCGATGCCCGACGCATGGGCCTAACCCATTCCTCTTGGGGTGCGGGGCAGGAGGCGTCCCGCCATACCGCACCCCAAGGGCGATCCAATCCACATCCCGTGGGGCAGGGTCGCTCCTCCCCCCTTTGGCCGTTCCCGCCGAAGGGGGGCCTTTTATTGCCGATCACACATCCAAATCCATCAAAACGGAGCCTGCAATGAAACACGCACTAACCCTGATTGCCGCCTTGCTTCTGTCCACGCCGACCTATGCCCACGAGGTTAAGGTTGGTGATATCGAGATCATTCACGCCCATATCAATGCCCCCGCCAATGGGGCAAAATCGGCTGCCGGATATATGGCCATCGCCAACTCGGGTACCGAAATTGAGCGTTTGCTGGGTGTTGAGGTTGGTTTTGCCGACATGGCAATGCTGCACACCACCACCTTTTCGGCGGACGGGGTGGCCACCATGGCTCATGTAGAGACGTTGGATATTCCTGCGGGCGAAACCGTGGTGCTGGAACCGGGCGGCATGCACATCATGCTGATGGGGCTGACGCAGCCCTTGACCGTAGGGGATATGCTGCCCGCTACGCTGATCCTGGAACGTACCGGGCGGGTCGAGATCGAATTCATGATTGATCCCGCCGATGGGACGATGGACCATTCGATGATGGATCATTCCGCCGCAGCCCCTGCCACCCCGGTTCAAACCGGCGATGCGGTGACCGATATCAAGGCGCTGCTGAAAGCCCAGTTCGATACGCCCGAAGCGCCGCTTTCCGTTAGCCCGATCACCGTTCAAGGCGATGTCGCCATTGCCGGCTGGCACCAGAATGGCGTGGGCGGTCGCGCCTTTCTGCGCCACGACGCCAAGGGTTGGTTTGTCGAGCTTTGCTCTGGCGCGGGCCTGATGCAGCCTGCGACGCTGCAATCGCTTGGGCTTAGCGGCGTCGATGCCGAAACCCTGCTTTCGGCTGCAAAATCGGCAGAAAGCGCCATTGGTGCCGACGTAGTTGCCCTGTTTGATGGCTTTGACGGCACCTTGGTGATTGGCCGCGGCGCTGAACACAGCAACTAACTTCTTGCGCGGCAGCGGGTTATTTGCTGCTGTCGCGCACGATCAGGGCGGGCTGGATCACCACGCGCACGGGGTCGGCCTGCCCGCCTTCCAGAACCGCCAAAATCAGTGCCGCCGTCCGCAGGCCGATTTCACGCGGATAGGGGTTGATCGTCGTCAGGCGCGGCACGCACACCGCCCCAATTTCATAATCGCCAAATCCCCCGATCGCGATACGCTCGGGCACCGCGATCCCCCGCCGCTGACATTCGCTCAGCGCCCCGAATGCCGACAGGTCCGACACGCAAATCACCGCCTCGGTATCGGCAAGCGTGTCCAAAAGCTGCCCCATCGCATCCGCCCCTTCCCGCATCGAGATCGGCGGCGCCCCCGCCGCAATCAGCCGCGTGGCATCCAAGCCATGCGCCTGCATCGCCGCAATAAACCCGGCCCGCCGGTCCGTGCCGCGCGTGTCGCGGTCCGCATCGCCGCCAATAAACGCGATCCGCCGATACCCCTTTGCCACGAAATGCGCCACCATATCGCGCACCGCATCGGCGTTGGAAAACCCCACCACATGGCCGATCGGCTCTGCCGGCAAATCCCAGGTCTCGATCACTGGAATGCCCGCATTCTGCAACAACCGCCGCGTTCGTTCGGTATGCTTGCCGCCGGTAATCACAATCGCCTCGGGTCTGCGGCGCAACAACTGCTCGATCAGCCGTTCTTCCTCGACGATATCGTAATTGGTATAGCCCAGCAAAATCTGCAATCCGCGCGGCGACAAGCCTTCGGTCAATCCGCCCACCGTATCGGCAAAGTTGGCATTATTGATCGACGGGATCGTTACTGCCACAAACGCCGTCTTTTGCGACCGCAGGTTTGACGCCGTCGCGTCAAATACATAGCCCAGACTATCCGCCGCCGCCAAAATCGCTTCCCGCGTCGCGTCTGAAACCGAACTGTCTTGCTTGAACGCCCGCGATACCGTCATCGGCGAAACCCCGATCCGGGCGGCAACATCGGCCATTGTGGGCGGCTTGCGGGGTGGGGTCATCGGCTACCTGTTATCGTTACCACCGCTACTAAAGGCGACGGGCCCCGCGAATGCAAGCCGCGCCTAAAGCACAAACTCATGCGCCGTCGTCACGTGATGATGAATCCGCCCGGTGAAAAACCGCTCCAGCACGCTTTGCGTCACTGCCCGCCCTGCCATCCGCGCCGGATGCGCCAGAAACGCCTCGACCG
>JBAVTI010000158.1:0-12106 GCA_049696055.1 Paracoccaceae bacterium
ATTTCAATCCGTTCAAAGACTACAATTTTCCGTGTGATCGACCTCCGAACCGCTTGCGCAATTTCCGCAAACCCGGAAAAGCGAGCAACCGCACCTTTTTCAAAATAACCAGTAAATGTTTCACTAACACGAAGGGCAAACGCGCATAAATTGGCGTAGGTAACCCCGGCACAAAGCACTCTGGCTTTCCGCGTGACACCCTGCAGTGAGTCGCCATCGGAAACGTGACACAGGTTACCACGCAAATACGGGGCTGCCGAGTTGCCTAAAAGGACACCCCAGTGACCAACACCACCGCACGAGTGTGAAAAAACTCGCGCCCGGTTACTGCGTTCAACCCAAGCCCGAAGGCCATACTTTTGCATCGCGCGGCGTCCCCGCTGGTTCTTGGGCACATGCATACGCGACGCCCAAGCCGGCATCGAATTCACACCCCTTCCACGCACAAATGAGGTACAGTTCGTTAACGCGCCTGCATTGACACAAATCAACGCTTTGCCATTTTTTGTGGCGCAACTATCTTGACGGCATAAGTTTACGTTGGTGGATCGGACTGTAGTGTTTGAATGACCGTGCTGACGTGAGGTGTCGGTCATCCGCGTGGTGAATTTTTGGTAAAAACGAAAGTTTGGAACGAAATGAGCGCAGGCGACGATTTTGAGATTCCCCTTGGTCTGAGAAATGAACGTGGGCATTTAGCCGCTCTGTTTCAGTCACTTGCACCCGAAATACGCAAAGACCTTGGCGCCATTTCACATGTAAAACAGTTCAAAGCCGGCGAGATTGTCGTCAGCGACGGGCACGTGCAAACGGAACTTGGCTATATCATTGACGGCACGCTGGCGATGACCAAGGTCTTGCCAGATGGCCGCACCCATATCATCGGGCTCTTGGTGCCGACCGACATGTATGGCCGGGTCTTCGAAGATATTTCCAGCTACCATATTGCCGCGCTGACCGACACGAGCGTGTTTTGTTTCGAACGGGGACCGTTCGAGCAAATTCTACGGCGAGTCCCTGAGATCGAGCGGTTGTTCCTGGTCAACGTGCTGGATGAACTTGATGCTGCACGCGAATGGATCCTGATGCTTGGCGGGCATAAAGCCGGCCAAAGATTGGCGTCGTTTCTGTTGATACTGTGCCGCCGAAAAACACGGCAAGTGCCCCCAGAGCGGGTCAAGACCGCCTCGGCCATCACCATCCATATCGGCATTCGTCGGGCCGATCTTGCCCATTATCTGGGAGCGCGCCCCGAGACCTTGAGCCGGGCCTTTCATCAGATGGAGAAGGCAAAAATCCTGAAGATCGTCGACGCGTATACCTTTCAAATACTTGATCTGAATGGGTTGATCGAGCTTGCGGGCCACGACTTGGTCACGAGCCCAACCCAACCGGGGCCTTAGCGTTGGGGGGGGTATGGGTGGGTTTGTCGGCGCGAGATCCGATCAAGCGCAAAACACGCTTTGATGCGCCCGGATCGGGGCATGTAAGGCAGCTGTCATCCACCGCCGGTCTGACAAGTTCGCCCCTATGCGCGCCATCACGCTTGTGTATTCAGCACATGGCGCGAAAATTGGCCCCCAGTAGGCTTTTGGCGCAAGCGCAGACCCGATGATCGCAATGCCTGTTGACTTGTGGGAAGGCAGGCATATCCTTTTCCAAAATCGGTAAAACGCCGGACTGGCATGCAAGCCCTTCTTGCGATCCATCTTTTTGGGTCGCGGTGGGGCTTTATTTTTGGCTGGGTGACATGAAGCGACGGATTGAAATCGGACTGCTCTACTCGCTTTCGGGCAGCTATTCGCTGATTTCGCAGGCATGCCGAACGGGTGCGCTGACTGCGATTGCGGCGGTGAATGATGATCCGGCGCTGGATTTGTGTTTCGTTCCGGTCGAGCGTGATCCGGGCGGCAATGTGGATCTGTACGGCCCGTTGTGCGAGGAAATCCTGCGCGATAGCCCCGCGCGGCATGTGATTGGGTGCGTCACCTCGTGGAGCCGCAAGGAAGTGATCCCCAGCCTGGAAAAGCTGGGCGGAACCTTGTGGTATACCGTGCCCTACGAGGGCTTCGAGGCATCCGATCATGTGGTCTACACCCATGCTTGCCCGAACCAGCATTTGTTGCCGCTTTTGGATTGGGCGATCCCAGCACATGGGCGGCGGGCCTATCTGACCGGATCGAATTATATCTGGGGATGGGAGATCAACCGTTTGGCGCGCGAAACGATCGTGGCGGCGGGCGGTGAGGTGCTGGGCGAGCGGTATTTGCCGATCGGGTCGCGGGATATCGGCCGGATGGTCGCGGAAATTCGCGCGGCAAAGCCGGATTTCATCCTGAACTCACTGGTGGGGGTGTCATCTTACGCATTTCTTGCGGCCTATCATGCGCTTGGCTTGGCTGACCCGCATTTCCGCGCGGACCGATGCCCGGTTCTGTCCTGCAACCTGACGGAATGCGAATTTCCGCCATTGGGGGTGGGTAGCGAAGGGCTGATTGCGGCGGGCCCGTATTTTCGCGGTATTCAGGGCTGGCCGGGAAGCGGGAATTTTGGCTCATCGCATGAGGCGGCGACTTTTGCGGCGGTCTGCGAACTTGCCCGGCTTTTGGCGCATCGTCCGGGGGCCGAAGCCCTGCCGCTGGCGCAGCTTTTGGCGGGCGCTGGCGGGCCGATTGATCCCGGCACCCATCACACCGCCCTTCCCGTGGTGATCGCACAGGTGCGGGGTGGGGCATTTCAGGTGATCCAGCATCGCGGGCAGCTGGCAGGAGATCCTTACCTGACCCGGACGCGGGCAAGTGCGGCACAGCCGTTGCGGGTGGTGTCATGAAGCGACAGGTGCGCATTCAGAACCTTGGCGGCGCGCGGGCGACGATTTTGCATCGTCCGCATCCGACGGTGCAGGCGCTGACGCGGCAATTGGTGGCAATAGGTTTGGTGGTGGATCAGGTCTGGCCCGAGCTTGGCCCCGAGGCGCTGGCCGCTGATTTCATCTTTTTTGATGCGGATATGGGGCATGACGGCCAGTTTCCCTGGGTGCCGGGGGCGTCGCCTATGCCGATGATTGCGTTGATCGGGTCGGAGGCCCCGGGGCGCATTGAATGGTCTTTGCAGATCGGTTCGCATGCGCAACTGTTAAAGCCCGTGGGCGATAGCGGCACCTATTCGGCGCTGCTGATTGCGCGCGATGCTTTTGACCGCCAGCGTAGTCTGGGGGCCGAGATCGCCGATTTGCGCAGGCGGCTGGACGAGCGGCAAACCGTGGTGCAGGCGGTGACGCTTTTGGCCGCGATGGGCAAAACCGAGGCCGAGGCCTATGCGCAATTGCGGCAGATGGCGATGGGCTGGCGGATAACATTCGAAGACGCTGCCCTGCGCGTTGTGGCGCGCTATGCCAGTGGAAAGGCCAGTGATGACCAACGCAATCGGGGCTAAGGCGATACGCCCCAAAGGCGCGATGGCGCGGCTGATGCAGCGCAAAATGGCGGTTTTTGGGCTGATCTTGATTGCGCTGGTAGTGGGCGGGGCGGTGTTGGCACCATGGATTGCCCCGTTTGCACCAGACCAACAGAACTTTGACGGATTGACCATCGAGGGCGCGCCCATGCCGCCGGGGGGTTCCTATCCGATGGGCACGGATTTGCTGGGCCGCGATTTGTTCAGCCGAATTCTGTATGGCGCGCGGACCTCGCTGGTGATCGGCGTGGTGGCCAACGGGCTGGCGCTGTTGATCGGCACCTTGGTCGGGATCACGGCGGGGTATTTCCGCGGCTGGATCGGCGCGGTTTTGATGCGGTTTACCGATCTGATGATGGCGTTTCCGGCGCTGTTGCTGGCGATTTGTCTGGCGGCCATTTTCTCGCCGTCGCTATGGATTGTGGCGATGGTGATTGCGCTGGTGAACTGGGTGCAGACGGCGCGGGTGATCTATACCGAAACCACATCGCTTGCAGAGCGGGACTTCATCGCCGCCGAGCGCACTTTGGGCGCGGGAACCGGGCGGATCTTGTTTCGCCACATTCTGCCGCATCTGGTGCCGACGATCATCGTTTGGGGCACGCTGGGGATTTCGACCACGGTGCTGCTAGAGGCCACACTGTCGTTTTTGGGCGTCGGTGTGCAGCCCCCTACCCCGTCCTGGGGCAATATCATCTTTGAAAATCAAACCTATTTCCAATCGGCGCCGTGGCTGGTTTTCATTCCGGGGGCGGCGATCATTCTGCTGGCGTTGGCGTTCAATCTGGTGGGCGACGCGCTGCGCGATGTGCTGGATCCTACGCAGCGGGGGCGGACGTGATGGCCGGATATGTGCTGCGCCGCCTGATCCAATCGGTGTTGATCTTGGCTGGGGTCAGCTTCATCACCTTCTTTTTGCTGTTCGTTTTGCCCGCTGATCCGGTGCGCCAGATTGCGGGCCGTTCGGCCACCGCAGAGACGGTGGAAAGCATTCGCCAGCAATTGGGATTAGACAAGCCATTCCTTGTGCAATTTGGCCGCTACTTGGGCGGGCTGGTGCAAGGCGATTTGGGGCGGAGTTATCTGCAGAAATCCGAAGTATCGGTGCTGATCGCCTCACGTCTGCCAGCGACGTTGCTGCTGATGGTGGCGGCGATTTTCTGCGAGTTGGTGATCGGCGTCAGTATGGGGATTATCGCGGCTTTGCGGCGCGACCGAGTGACGGATCAGGTGCTGATGATGACCTCTTTCGTCACGGTATCGGCACCGCAATTCGTGGTCAGCCTTTTGATGCTGTATGTGTTCGCGGTAAAGCTTGGCTGGTTTCCCATTGGCGGTTACGGCACATTTCGCCACCTTGTGTTGCCTGCGATAACCTTGGGTATCCTTGGGTCGGGCTGGTATGCCCGCATGATGCGGTCGTCGATGATCGACGTGATGCGCACCGACTATATCCGGACTGCCCGCGCCAAGGGCCTGACCCGCCTTCGCGTGGTGCTGGGCCATGCGCTGCCCAATGCGATTTTGCCGATTATTGCGATGATCGGCATTGATATCGGCATCTTCATGGGCGGGATTGTGGTGGTTGAATCGGTATTTGGCTGGCCGGGGATTGGCCAGCTTGCGTGGCAGGCAATTCAGCGCATCGACATTCCGATCATCATGGGGGTCACGCTGGTGTCGGCTGTCGCCATTGTTTTGGGCAATCTTCTGGCCGATCTGATTGCACCGTTTATCGACCCCCGGATCAAACTGAAATGAAAAATCAAACTGCAAAAACAACAGGAGAGACCCCATGAAAAAACTGCTCGCCTCTACCGCGCTGGTGATGACGCTGGCGCTGCCCGCCATTGCACAGGAATACACCCCCGATCCGAACGCCAAAGCGGGCGGCTCGATTGTGATGACCTACAAGGACGATGTCGCCACCCTTGACCCGGCGATCGGTTATGATTGGCAAAACTGGTCGATGATCCGGTCGTTGTTTGATGGCCTGATGGACTATGTGCCCGGCACCACTGATCTGCGGCTGGGGCTGGCGGAAAGCTATGAAATCTCGGAAGATGGCATGGTGTATACGTTCAAGCTGCGTCCGGGGGTGAAGTTTCACAATGGCCGCGAGATGACGGCGGACGATGTGAAATACTCGCTCGACCGGGTGACGCTGCCTGCCACCCAGTCGCCGGGGTCGGGGTTCTTTGGCTCGATCAAAGGCTATGACGCCATGGTGGGCGGCACGGCGACCGGGCTTGAGGGCGTAACGGTGGTGGATCCGCTGACCATCAAGATCGAGCTTTCGCGCCCCGACGCCACCTTCTTGCACGTTATGGCGATCAATTTCTCGGCAGTGGTGCCGAAAGAAGCGGTCGAGGCGGCGAATGGCGATTTTGGCAAGATGCCGGTCGGTTCGGGTGCGTTCAAGATGACCGAATGGACCCTTGGCCAGCGGCTGGTCTTCGCCAAGAACCCCGATTACTGGCGTGCGGGCGAGCCCTATCTGGATCAAGTGACCTTTGAATTTGGCCAAGAACCGATCGTCGCGCTGCTGCGGCTGCAAAACGGCGAGATTGACGTGCCCGGCGACGGTATTCCCCCAGCCAAGTTCACCGAAGTGATGGGCGACCCGGTGCAAAAGGCGCGCGTTGTGCAAGGCGGTGTGCTGCATACCGGTTACATCACAATGAACGTCACCACAGCGCCGTTCGACAAGGTGGAAGTGCGCCGCGCCGTGAACATGGCGATCAACAAAGACCGCGTTGTTCAAGTCATCAACAACCGGGCCGCGCCTGCCAACCAGCCGCTGCCCCCCTCGATGCCGGGGTATAAGGCGGATTACTCAGGCTACGGCTTTGACGTCGAGGGCGCAAAAAAGCTGATGGCCGACGCGGGGTATGCAGATGGCTTTGAAACCGATCTTTATGCGATGAATACCGACCCGAACCCCCGGATTGCGCAAGCCATTCAACAAGATCTGGCGGCGATTGGCATTACTGCCAACCTGCAATCCTTGGCGCAGGCCAACGTGATCGAGGCGGGCGGCGCAGGCACGGCACCGATGATCTGGTCGGGCGGCATGGCGTGGGTGGCAGACTTCCCCGATCCGTCGAACTTTTACGGCCCGATCCTTGGTTGTGCGGGTGCAGAGCCGGGCGGTTGGAACTGGTCGAAATACTGTAATGCCGAACTGGATGCCGCCGCCGTTGCCGCCGACAGCATGTCTGACCCGGCCAAATCCGCCGACCGCCTGAAGGCGTGGTCGGATATCTACATGAAGGTGATGGAGGATGCGCCTTGGGCACCGGTGTTCAACGACCAGCGTTTCACCATGAAATCCGACCGGATGGGCGGCGCGGATGCGCTGTATGTTGACCCGATTGCCACCGTCAACTTTGACTATGTTTATGTGAAGTAAGCCATGTGTAAAGCGTGCAACTATACGATCCACGGCGCGCAGCACCACTTCGGCTGGGACAATTCGCTTGTCCCAGCCGCAAGGGTAGAGCCGGGATCGACGATCCTGTTTCACTGTCAGGATTCGTCTGCGGGCCAACTTGGCCCGTCATCAACAGTGGCCGACGTGGTCGCCCTGGACTTTGGCAAGATCAACCCGGTGTCGGGGCCGATCTATGTTGAAGGCGCGGAACCCGGCGATGCGATCAAGGTGACGATCGAAAGCTTTGCGCCCCGCCCGTTTGATGGGCGCGGCTTTGGCTGGACGGCGAATATTCCGGGCTTTGGTCTGCTTGCCGATCAGTTCACCGACCCCGCGTTGCATATCTGGTCCTATGATCCGGGCCAGATGGGGCCGGCTTTGTATGGCCGCGAGGCGCGCGTGCCGCTGAAACCCTTTGCCGGGACCATCGGCAATGCGTTGGCCGAAGCGGGGTTGCATTCGGTGGTGCCGCCGCGGCGGGTCGGCGGCAATCTGGACATCCGCGACCTGAACGCCGGGGTGACGCTTTACCTGCCGGTCGAGGTGAAGGGCGCGCTGTTCAGCGTTGGCGACACTCATGCGGCGCAAGGTGATGGCGAGGTATGCGGCACTGCGATTGAAAGCCCGATGGATGTGGTGCTGACGCTAGATGTGGTGAAGGGCGCGCATCTGAAAACCCCGCGCTTTACCACGCCCGGCCCGGTGACGCGGCACCTTGATGCCAAAGGCTATGAGGTGACGACAGGCATTGGGCCAGACCTGATGTCAGCCGCGCGCGATGCGGTGGCGGCGATGGTTGACCTGTTGTGCGCGCAACGCGGCATGGCGGCGGTTGAGGCCTATATGTTGGTATCAACCTGCGGCGATTTGCGGATATCCGAGATCGTCGATATGCCAAACTGGGTGGTCAGCTTTTACTTTCCGCGCTGCGTGTTTGAATGAACGCAGTTGTGCAAGATTCCGGGGCCAGTGCGGCCCCGGAGGTTCTGTCGGTGCAAGGCCTGACGGTTTGCGTGCAAACCGAGGCCGGGTTGAAACCCTTGGTCGAAAATCTGTCATTCACCCTGCGCCGTGGCGAAACCTTGGCGATTGCGGGGGAAAGTGGGTCGGGGAAATCTATCGCCGCATTGGCGATAATGGGTCTATTGCCACCCCCTGCTGTGCGGGTGACGGCGGGGGCGATACATCTGGGCGAAACCGAATTGACAGCACTTCCCGAAGCGGAAATGCGGGCGCTGCGGGGCGACCGTATTGCGATGATTTTTCAAGAACCTATGACCAGCCTGAACCCGGTGTTGACCATAGGCACCCAACTGACCGAGGCCATTCGCGCGCATACCGATGTGTCACGTACCGAGGCGCGCACAAGGGCATTGGACGCGCTAAAGGCAGTGCGGCTTTCGCAGCCTGAACAGCGGTTGGCCCAATTCCCGCACGAGCTTTCTGGGGGGATGCGCCAACGGGTGATGATTGCAATGGCGCTGGCGCTTCGCCCCGAAGTTTTGATCGCCGATGAACCCACAACGGCGCTGGATGTGACTGTGCAGCGCGAGGTGCTGGACCTGTTGCGCGATTTGCAGCGCGACCTTGGCACGGCGATAATTCTGATCACGCATGATATGGGCGTGGTGGCCGAAATGGCCGACCGGGTGATCGTGATGAAAGCGGGTCGCGTCGTGGAAGAGGCCACGACGGCACAAATTTTCGCCAACCCGCAGATGCCCTACACCCAGGATTTGCTGGCCGCAGTGCCGCGTATGGGCAGGGGAAAACCCCGGCCCGGTGGCGCGGGTGAGCCGATTGCGACGCTGCGTGATGTTGTCGTGCGCTTTGCGATGCGGGGCGGATTGTTGGGTCGCGTGACCGCGCGGGTGCATGCGGTGGAACATGTAAGCTTTGATATCCGGCGCGGGGAAACCTTTGCCTTGGTGGGCGAATCCGGTTGCGGAAAATCTACCATCGCCAAGGCCATGGTCGGGCTTGTGCCGCATGAGGGGCGTATCGAGATTGCGGGAAAATCGCTGCAATCTCTGGATGTTGCGGGGAGGAAAGACCTTAGGCGGCGCATACAGATGGTGTTTCAGGACCCGATGGCGGCGCTTGATCCGCGTATGACGGTGGGCAGCCTTATCGCCGAACCTTTGGTCATTCACGGCATTGGTTCGGCCCCCGAACACCGCGCCCGTGCAGGCGATCTGATGCAGCGCGTCGGTCTGACGGCAGATCAGATGGACCGCTATCCGCATGAGTTTTCGGGCGGCCAGCGCCAACGCATCTGTATCGCCCGTGCCTTGGCGCTTAACCCTGACTTGATCATCGCGGACGAATCGGTGTCGGCGTTGGATGTATCGGTTCAGGCCCGGGTGTTGGACCTGTTGCAAACGCTTCAGCAAGAGTTCGGAATCGCCTTTCTGTTTATCAGTCACGATATGGCCGTGGTGGAAAACATTTCGGATCGCGTCGGAGTAATGTATCTGGGGCAAATTGTCGAAATGGGCACCCGCGCCCAGATATTTGGCAACCCGCAGCATGCCTATACCCGGCGTCTGATCGAGGCGGTACCGGTGCCCGACCCCAGCTTTCGCCGCGCACCGATGGCAAGGCTGATCGGCGAGGTGCCCAGCCCGGTCTATCGTTTGGGCCACGCCCCGGAACGCGCAAAGCTTGCGGATATCGGGGCGGGGCATTTGGTGGCACTTTAGAGCGTGTTGCGCTGTTTCGGGTTCATCCGATACAGCACAACACGTAACATTCCTAGGCAGCTCTGGTCTTGGATTGCATGGGTTTTTGGCACATTTTGGGTTGTGGCCGCCTGTCGAACGTCGGCCACGCCCGGCTTTCCCAAGCCGATCCTTCGTTCCTGCGAACGTGATCGCCCGTCGGGGCCCCGTGTTGTTCTATGTGTGGTAGCCGCTGTGGGAGTCGAACCCACACGCCCATACGAGCAACGGATTTTAAGTCCGGTCTGTCTACCATTCCAGCAAGCGGCCACAGTTATTCGTGTGTAGTTGGCTGCGGATCGAGCCTCAAGGGCGTTTTTATATCTGGCGACCTTAAGGTTTTGGGTTTCTCGACTTTGCCCAGGTGTTGCCGACAGCCGGTCTTGAGCGGCAGCCGCGACTACAGCACCAGTGCCGGTGCGGCGGCGCGCAGGTGTTCGGCAAATTTACGAAAGCGAAAATCGCCAAGCCCACCCTGCCCGCGCCCGCTTTTGATGGTGATCACGTCGCCATGGCGCAGATCGGCGATCACCGACTGATACAAGCTTTCGACCGAGGCCTCTTGCCAGTCGCCCTGTTGGTGCGGGTCAAGTGCCTCAAACATCCCGCGCATCAGCGGCCCCCAGGCAAAAACCCGGTCCACCCCGGCATTTTTTACAGCGTGAACCAAGTTCCGATGTTGGTCGATTTCATCGGCACCGATATGACCAATCTCGCCCAGCACGGCGATGCGGCGCCCCAAGCCTTGGGGTTTGGCGTCGGCCAGAAGCGCAAGGGTTGAACGCATTGACGCAAGGGTGGCGTTAAAGCTGTCGTCGATCAAAACGGCCGTCCCGCCTGCCGCGAGCGGTATTTGGTCAACACGCGCACGGCCCTTTACCGGCGCAAAACCTTCGATTGCACCAACGGCCGCTGCCAGATCAAAGCCACCCGCCCAAGTTGCAAGAAGAGCACCCAAGGCATTCACCGCCATGTGTCGTCCCAGCACGTTTAGCCGAAAGCGCAAGGGGCGTCCGGCAACGGTGGCCTGCACGACAGAGCCGGTTGGATCCAATTCAATTGCTTCCAACCGCGCATCGCAATCAGACGTCAGGCCATAGCTGTAGACCCGGGCAGTCTGCGCCAATGCCAGCACCTTTGCCCGGCCATACTCGGCCATTTCGCGGCCCAAAATGGCAGCTCCCCCCGGTTCCAGCCCCGAAAACACCGTTGACTTCAGATCACAGAGCCATTGAAGGCCGGTCTTTTGCGCCAGCATCTTTGGGGTAAACATATCAAAATGCGCCACATCCATCGTCGTCAACACCGCGACATGCGGTTTTGCCACAATGGCCGAACGCGCAATGCCGTCGAGCGGCCGACCAAAGCCCATCTCAAGCACTAGGGCGGCGTGGTTTTGTGGGGCGTTGGTCAGGCTGCGCCAGACGCCGGAAATATTGTTGTTATTGGCCGCCGACGCCACCGCACCGCCCTGCTGGTCGGTGATGTGGCGGATCATCTCACGCGTGGTGGTTTTGCCAACGGTGCCAGTAATGGCAAAAACGGTGCCGCCAAAACGGGCACGCGCGGCCACGGCCATCGCCCGCAGCGCGGTATAGGTGTTTTCGACCAACAGCGCCGGAAAACCCTGCGGGATTACAGACCCTGCTGTCGATAGTTCTGTCAGATGCGAGGATTGAAGCATGATCCCTGCCGCCCCTTGCGCAATCATTCGCGGCACATGCGGGCTGGCATCGACGCGGGCTGCACCCCAAGTGCCGGGGTCGGTCAACACGCAGAAATGCCCGGCCATGTTGCCAGAGACATCATAGCTTATGCGGTTGGGCGACCAATCCAGTGCCGGTTGAACAAGCCAACGCCCCCCTGTTGCGGTAGCAATGCTTTCGGCGGTCCACAGGAAGGTCATTGGGGTGGGCTTTCAAAAGTGTCTGGGCAAAGAGTGGTGCTTTGGCCTGTGCTTCTGACGCAAGAATCCGGCCCGATGCAAGCCTCGTTTCGTACTGCTGCGGCGCGGCAATTGACTTGGCGCACGCCCTTCGCCACAACGGGGACGGATACGTTTGCGGGGGATGCCCATGAAGAAAATCTACAACACGGCGGCAGATGCATTAGACGGGCTGCTGTTTGACGGCATGCTGATTGCCAGCGGCGGTTTTGGGCTGTGCGGCATCCCAGAGTTACTTATCGCGGCGATCCGGGATGCGGGGACCAAGAACCTGACTGTCGCATCTAATAATGCGGGGGTTGATGGCTTTGGGTTGGGCGCACTTCTGGAAACCCGCCAGGTCAAGAAGATGATCTCGTCTTATGTCGGCGAAAACGCTGAATTCATGCGCCAATACCTGAGCGGCGAGCTGGAGTTGGAATTCAACCCGCAGGGCACCCTTGCAGAGCGCATGCGCGCAGGGGGAGCGGGTATTCCGGGCTTCTATACCAAAACCGGGGTTGGCACGGTTATCGCCGAAGGCAAGGTGCATACCGACTTTGACGGCCAGAC
>JBAVTI010000159.1:0-2983 GCA_049696055.1 Paracoccaceae bacterium
GCCCCCGGCTACCTGGCCTTTCCGGCGCTGGCTGTGTTGGTGACGGTCGGGGTGCTTCTGTTTTACCGGGCGAGAACATGGACAAACGAGGCACGGCCTCTGCGAAAGAACCAAGCATGAAAGACACGATCAACCTTAGCCCCCCGGTGATTGAGGCGAAGGGGGTGAACTTGACCTTTTCGACCAATGACGGGCCGGTGCATGCGTTGAAGGACGTCAATCTGGTGATCAACCGGGGGGAATTTGTCTCGTTTATCGGGCCATCGGGATGCGGGAAAACCACGTTTTTGCGGGCGATTGCGGCGCTGGAAACCCCCACCGGCGGGGTGCTGACGGTCAATGGGATGAGCCCGGATATGGCCCGTAAATCAAGGGCTTATGGCTATGTGTTTCAGGCGGCGGGGTTGTATCCGTGGCGCACGATTGCGGGGAATATCCGGTTGCCGCTGGAGATCATGGGGTTTTCAAAGGACGAGCGGGATGCGCGCGTGAAGAACGTGTTGCAACTTGTTGATCTGGAAGGATTTTCCAAGAAATTTCCTTGGCAGCTTTCGGGGGGGATGCAGCAGCGGGCAAGCATCGCGCGGGCCTTGGCGTTTGATGCCGATATCTTGCTGATGGACGAGCCGTTTGGGGCGCTGGACGAAATTGTGCGTGACCGGCTGAACGAAGAGGTGCTGAAGCTGTGGGCGCGGACCGGGAAAACCATTGTTTTTGTGACACATTCTATCCCGGAAGCGGTGTATCTTTCGACCAAGATCGTGGTGATGAGCCCGCGTCCGGGGCGGATATCGGATGTGATCGACAGCCCGTTGCCGCGTGAACGGCCGCTGGATATTCGCGACTCCAAGGAGTTTATCGAGGTGTCGCACCGGGTGCGCGAAGGGCTGCGGGCGGGGCATTCCTATGAGGAATAGGGCGGTATGGTGCGCGTATGGCCGACGTATGGCTTTGCGCCATACATTGAAAAACGCCGGGAAAAACGGCGGGGGCAGGGCATGAACGGCGTGGTTCTTTTGTGGCTTGCGGCCTCGACCGGGGTGTTCATGGCGGCGAATGCGGTGCTGAAGACCTATGCGGTGCAGGGCGGGTGGATGGTGCTGGCGGGCGCGCTTTTGCTGTTTTGTGTGGGCAACACGATCATGGTGCAGGTGATGAAGGCCAACGGCCTTGGTCTGGCGATTTCGCTGTCGGCGGTGTTCCAGTTGCTGGCCATCAGCGCGATGGCGGTGGTGGTGTTTGGCGAACGCCCAACAGGTATTCAGATGGTCGGCATGGCGCTGGGTGTGGTGGCTGTGGCGTTGATCGCCTGGCCGCAGGGGGCGGAAGGATGAGGGCCGTGGTTCCTATTCTGACCGTGCTTTGTGTGATTATCGCCGTGTGGTATGCGGGTGCTGTCTGGATGAACCGGGTTTGGGTTTATGATCAGGCGGCGCGGGCGGGCGAGACGGTGACGTTCTCGCAAGTGATCGGGCAGACGCTAAGCCAAGAGCGGCCGGTACTGCCCGCACCACATCAGGTGGCGGTGGAGCTGTTCAAAAGCACGCTGGGGATGGCGGTGACCTCGAAGCGCAGCCTTGTCTATCACGGCTGGGTGACGCTGTCGGCGACGCTGCTCGGGTTTGCGATTGGCACCGCTGCGGGGATCTTGCTGGCGGTGGGGATCGTGCATAACCGGGCGATGGATATGTCGGTGATGCCTTGGGCGATTGCCAGCCAGACCATTCCCATTCTGGCGATTGCGCCGATGATCATTGTGGTTCTGAACTCGATGGGGGTGACGGGGCTGATACCGAAGGCGATCATTTCGGCCTACTTGAGTTTCTTTCCGGTGGTGGTGGGGATGGTGAAGGGGCTGCGCTCGCCTGACGGGATGCAACTTGATTTGCTGCGGACCTATTCGGCGAGCAAGGCCGAGACGTTTTGGAAATTGAGGCTGGCATCTTCGACGCCGTATCTGTTCACCTCGCTTAAGGTTGGGGTGGCGGCATCGCTGATCGGCACGATTGTGGGCGAGTTGCCGACGGGGGCGGTGGCGGGGTTGGGCGCGCGGCTGCTGTCGGGCAGTTATTACGGCCAGACAGTGCAGATCTGGGCGGCGCTGTTTGCGGCGGCTTTGGTGGCCGCGAGTTTGGTGGCGATCATTGGCGTGGTGGAGCGGGTGACGCTGCGGCGGATGGGGATGGGGCGATAATGGTACCCGCCTGGATTGATGGACGGCTGGCGGTGCTGCTTGTGGTTTGGGCCGGAGCGTGGGGTGTGAATGCGCTGCTGGCCAAGCGGGGGGGGGCGGTGGCGCGGTATCTGGTGCCGACGATTTTCGGGCTGACGTTGCTGGTGCTGTGGGAAATGGCGGTGCGGCTTTATGCGATCAGCCCGGTGATCTTGCCGGCACCTTCGGCGATTGGGGGCCGGTTTATGGCGGAGCTGCCGACGCTGTGGCTGGATTTTGTGCAGACCTTTGTGAAGGGGGCGTTGTCGGGCTATCTGATTGGTTGCGGGGCGGCGGTGTTGGTGGCGATTTTAATCGATCGCTCGGCTTTCTTGCAGGCGGGATTGCTGCCGGTGGGCAATTTCGTGGCGGCCTTGCCGATTGTGGGGATCGCGCCGATCATGGTGATGTGGTTCGGGTTCGATTGGCATTCCAAGGCGGCGGTGGTGGTGATCATGGTGTTTTTCCCGGTGCTGGTGAATGCGGTGGCAGGGTTGCAGGCATCCGAGCGGATGCAGCGCGATCTGATGGCGACCTGGGGGGCGGGGTACTGGCAGACGCTGTTCGAGCTGCGCCTGCCCGCCGCAATGCCGTTTCTGTTCAACGGGTTGAAAATTGCGGCGACGCTGGCCCTGATCGGGGCTATCGTTGCTGAAAACTTTGGCTCTCCCACGCTGGGGATGGGGTTTCGCATCTCGACAGCGGTCGGGCAACTTGCCTTGCCGCTGGTCTGGGCCGAGATTGCGGTGGCAGCTCTGGCGGGGTCGGTCT
>JBAVTI010000160.1:0-10292 GCA_049696055.1 Paracoccaceae bacterium
ACCGGCCTGTCGCGCAGACCGGCATGATAATCATGCGCCCAATCCGCCGCCCGTTTCGACCAGTCGCGCAAGTCATCGTGGTTCATCGCCGCCCCCGTTTGGCGCGATCATGCATCCGCAACGGCATCCACCGCAAGGATCCGTGGCAAGGCTTCGCGCAGCGCCGAATAATGCCCCATCCCGATCAGTTCCACCAACTCGGCTCGGGGCAGGGCCGCGGTCAAAGCCTCGGCCATGGCAGGCGGTGCCCAAGTGTCGGCATCGCCCTGCCACAGCGTCACCGGGGCCGTCACATGCGCCAAAAAATGCGCCCAAGGCTGCACATAGGCGCATACCTCGGCGCGGTAGGCTTGCGGGGAATAAAGGCAATCGCGATAGACCCTTAGCAACAGACTGCGCACCCCGGGTTCGGCCAACATCTGCTGATCCGCCACGGGTGCCGAGGCAAACAGCGCCGCCAGAAACGCCCCCGGTGCAAACCGTAGCGCTGCCGCCTGCGCCGCAGTTAACGCCGCCAAAACCATGGGCCAGCGCGCGGCGCGAAACACCGTGCGCCCGGCCATATCGGGCAGAAAATCCCCCAATTCCAGTGGTGCTGCCGGGGCAATCAGATCAATGCGCCCGATGTTCAATTCGGCCGTCGCCTGCAAGGCCGCCACCCGCAACGCCGCCTGCGCGCCCGCCGAAAACCCGATCAGATGCAGTTCGGCCCCCTTGGTGGCTTGGGCAATCTGATCGGCAAGGGCGGCAAAATCGCCGCTGGCAGGCCGCTGCGGGCAGTAAATCTGCACCCCCGGCACCAGCGCCAATTCGCCCGCACCGCCGGGCAGGCCATGAAAATATACCGGCGTCATCCCAACCCTGCCTGAATTTTCTTAGGCAAACTGCCCCGGATTATGCGGTAAGACGCGGTCAGCCGCTCGATCATTTCCTCTTCGGGCACCATCCCCCACGGCAGCCGCACCCAGCTTGCATGGAAATAGGGCGCGCGCACCGCACGGCCCATCTCGATCAACAGGGCGGCGGTGTCGATATCGGGGCATTTCAGCGAAACCCCGTGTTCCATCGCCCCCACCACGGCAAACATCTTGCCGCCCACCTTCCATGCGTCATGCCCGCCACCCCAAGGGTCGGACACTTCCGCCCCCGGCAAGGTCGCACAATGATCGTTTACCAGCTTGCGGGTCATGGCCACAGCTTGCCAGCCGGGCAGGGGCTGCACAAGGCTCTTGGCGCAAGGCCATCCCCGCGCTATAAGCCGCGTATGAAGACACGGACCATCATCTGCATTTGCTGCATTACCCGCTGACATTTGTCGCGCGGGCCGTTCTTCTGTTTCCTTAGAAAATAGAACACGCTATGCCCGCCGGGAACGGTGCTTTGGGAATGCGCAGACGCTTGCGCAAGGGAACGGCCATGACGGGTATCAAGCTTTACAACGGCAAGACGCGGGCAAAGGAAATCTTTACCCCGATTGATCCCGAAAACGTGCGGATCTATGTCTGCGGCCCCACAGTCTATGACCGCGCCCATATCGGCAATGCCCGCCCGGTGGTGGTGTTTGACACCCTGTTTCGCCTGATGCGGCAGGTGTACGGGCCCGATCACGTAACTTATGTACGCAATTTCACCGATGTGGATGACAAGATTAACGCCGCCGCTGCCGCGCGCAAAGCTGCTGGCGACCCCCGCTCGCTAGAGGATTTGATCCATGAGCGGACGCAGGAAACCATCCGCTGGTATCACGCAGATATGGACGCGCTGGGGGCCTTGCGCCCGACGCACGAGCCGCGCGCGACCGATTATATCGGCCCGATGATCGCGATGATCGAAGGTCTGATCGCATCGGGTCATGCTTATGCCCGTGATGGCCACGCGCTGTTTCGCGTGCGCTCTTACAAAGACTACGGCGCACTTTCGGGTCGCTCGGTCGATGACATGATTGCGGGCGCGCGGGTCGAGGTGGCACCGTTCAAAGAAGATCCGATGGATTTCGTTCTGTGGAAACCCTCAGACAACGATCAACCCGGCTGGGACAGCCCCTGGGGCCGCGGTCGCCCCGGTTGGCATATCGAATGCTCGGCGATGAGCCACGAGTTGCTGGGGCCATCGTTTGACATTCACGGCGGCGGTATTGATCTGCAATTCCCGCATCATGAAAATGAGCTGGCCCAAAGCCGCTGCGCCCACCCGGACGCGGGCTTTGCCAATGTCTGGATGCACAACGAGATGTTGCAGGTCGAAGGCAAGAAGATGTCAAAATCGCTTGGCAACTTTTTCACCGTGCGCGATCTGCTGGACCAAGGCGTGCCGGGCGAGGTAATCCGCATGGTCTATCTTGGCACGCATTACTCCAAGCCGATGGACTGGACGGCAGACAAAGCCGCCCAAGCCGAAGCAACACTGCGCAAGTGGCGCGGTCTTGTCACGGGCATCGAGCCCGCGCCAAGCCCGTTGGGTTGCGTGGCCGACGCTTTGGCCGATGATCTGAATACGGCGGGTGCGATTGCAGAGTTGCACGCTTTGGCCGCGGCGGGCGATTTTGCGGGCTTGAAGGCATCAGCGGCGATGTTGGGTTTGTTGGAGGATGGAATGGGCGATTGGGTTGAACGCAAGGCGGTGAACGACGAGCTGCAAGGCATTGTTAAAGCGTTACTTATCGCCAGAGGCGAGGCGCGGCTGGCCAAGGATTGGGCGCGCGCGGATACCATTCGCAAAGGTCTGGATGCGGCAGGTGTGATCGTTCAGGACAAGCCGGATGGCACGCATATTTTCAGTTTTGGACCTGATTTCGATCCGGCCAAACTGGAGGCATTGAAGTGAGATCCGGTCTTGCTTGCCGGACGCGGGCGCTGTTTGCCCGCCGAGGTGAGTATTTGAGCAAAGAAAAAACGGGGCATTGGTGATGCGCGAGCGGCTTTACCTTTTCGACACCACGCTGCGCGACGGTCAGCAAACCCAGGGTGTGCAGTTTTCCACCACGGAAAAGCGGCAGATCGCGGTGGCGCTGGATGCGTTGGGGGTGGATTACATTGAGGGCGGCTGGCCCGGTGCCAACCCGACCGACAGCGAGTTTTTTGCCAACCCGCCGCAGACCCGTGCCGTGATGACGGCCTTTGGCATGACCAAACGGGTGGGGCGTTCGGCGGAAAACGACGATGTGCTGGCCGCCGTTCTGAACGCCAATACCCCGGCGGTGTGTCTTGTTGGCAAGACCCATGAATTCCACGTCAAGACCGCGCTGAACGTGACGCTTGCGGAAAACCTTGAGGCGATTCGTGCCTCGATTGCCCATTGCGTTGCCCAAGGCCGCGAGGCCTTGCTGGATGCCGAGCATTTCTTTGACGGCTACCGCGCCAACCCGGCCTATGCGCTATCGTGTCTGCACGCCGCGCTGCAGGAAGGCGCGCGTTGGGTCGTGTTGTGCGACACCAACGGCGGCACCTTGCCTGCCGATATCGGTCGTATCACCGCCGAAGTCATTGCGGCGGGTATTCCCGGCAGCCATCTTGGCATCCATTGCCACGATGATACCGGCAATGCCGTCGCCAATTCGCTGGCAGCCGTCAACGCCGGGGCGCGGCAGATCCAAGGCACGCTGAATGGCTTGGGCGAGCGGTGCGGCAACGCCAATCTGACCACCCTGATCCCGACGCTGCTGCTAAAGGAACCCTACGCCAGTCAGTTCCAGACCGGCATCACACCTGCAGCCTTGGCCAACATGGTTCGCCTCAGCCGCACGCTGGACGATATCCTGAACCGGGTGCCGCTGCGCTCGGCGCCCTATGTTGGTGCCTCGGCCTTTGCCCACAAGGCGGGTCTGCACGCCTCGGCCATCCTCAAGGATCCCACCACCTACGAACATATCGACCCCGCTTTGGTTGGCAACGAACGCGTCATCCCGATGTCCAATCAGGCCGGGCAATCCAACCTGCGCGCCCGCCTGCACGCCGCCGGGATCGAGGTTACCGCCGGCGACCCCCGTCTTGGCCGCATCCTTGAGGTGATCAAGGACCGCGAAGATCAGGGCTATGCCTATGATGGTGCCCAAGCCTCGTTTGAACTGCTGGCCCGCCACGAACTTGGCCTGCTGCCCAATTTTTTCGAGGTCAAACGCTACCGCGTCACCGTCGAGCGGCGCAAAAACAAATACAACCGCATGATCAGCCTGTCCGAAGCCGTCGTCGTGGTGAAAATCGGTGATAAAAAGATGCTGTCGGTTTCGGAATCGATGGATGAAGCTGGCACCGACCGCGGCCCCGTCAACGCGCTTGCCAAGGCGCTTGCCAAGGATCTTGGCCCTTGGCAGTCGGTGATTGACGATCTGAAACTGGTGGATTTCAAGGTCCGCATCACCCAAGGCGGTCTCGAAGCGGTGACCCGCGTCATCATCGACAGCGAAGACAGCAAGGGCCGCCGCTGGTCTACCGTTGGCGTGTCGCCCAACATTGTTGACGCCAGTTTCGAGGCGCTGCTGGATGCGATCAACTGGAAACTGATCCGCGATGTCGGCACCCCAGATCAAGGTCCAGATCAAGGCACCGCCGCCCAATGACGCTGCAAGCCTGCGCCCAGATCGTCGAACGCGGCGACCCTGACCGCTTTGCCGCAGCCATGGCCGCCCCGCCTGCCGCGCGCGCCAAGCTGTTGCCGCTTTACGCCCTGAACATCGAAGTCGCCCGCGCGCCGTGGATGACCAAAGAGCCGATGGTTGCCGAAATGCGCCTGCAATGGTGGCGCGATGCGATCGAAGATGCCGCCAAAGGCAGACCGCGCGCCCATGAAATCATGGCCCCCTTGGCGCAAGTGATCCGTGACGCCGATCTGCCGCCGGACACCCTCGACCGCCTGATCGACGCCCGCCGCTGGGATATTTACCAAGACCCGTTTGCCGATGAAGCAGCGCTTGATGCCTATCTTGCCGATACCGGCGGTGGCCTGATGTGGCTTGCCGCCCGCGCCCTTGGTGCGCCCGACAGCGCCGAACCCGTCGCCATGCAGGCAGGCTATGCCATGGCACTGGCCAGCTTTTTGCGCGCCGTGCCCGAACTGGAAAACCGGGGCAGGGTGCCGCTGCTTGATGGCCGCCCCCAAGGCGTCGCAGCCCTTGCCAACAAGGGCCTTGCCGCGCTGGCGCAGGCCCGGTCAAACCGCAATCTTGTTCCCGCTGCCGCCCGCCCGGCGATGCTTGCCGCGTGGCAAACCAAAGCCCTGTTGACCCAAGCCGCCCGCACCCCGGCCCGCGTGGCCGAAGGCACCCTGCAACTGTCAGAATTTGCCAAACGCGGTGGCTTGCTGTGGGCGGGCCTGACCGGGCGCTGGTAGCCGCTCAGGCAATATCCACCCACAGCGCATGATGATCCGACGCCACATGGATCTTTTTCTGCACCTCGGGGTAAACCTCCCAGCGTTTCGGGCGCGACCCCGGCCACGCGCCCTTGCGAAACACTCCCGCCGCCGTGATGCGGGCAAACAGCGCCGGCGACAGCAGCAGATAATCAATCTTGTCGCCGTCATTGCCCAAGCCGTAGGTGCCTTTGCCCGCAAACGCCCCGCTATCAAAGCCCGGATGATCCGTCACATCGCGCAGGTCGGTGTCTTGCACCAAGGGCTTTAGCGGTGCGCTGCCGGGCGTGTCATTCAGATCGCCCATCACCACCACCTTGTCGAACCCCTCGGCCCGCAACCGGCTGTAAAACCCTGCCACCGCTTCGGCCTGCGCCTTGCGCCGTTTGTTGTTGGCAGCCGCATCGCCGTAACCTTTGCTTTTGAAATGGTTGATCAAAAACCAGATCACCTCGCCCTGCGGCGTGGTCACCGCGTATTCCGGGCAATCGCGGCTGAACACCCGGTTTCCCGGCACGCCGTCATGCACATGGCTGCGCATCGCACCGATCTGATAACCCGCTTTGGTCAGCAGGCCCACATCAATGCCCCGGTCATCATTGCCGTCGATCACCATGATATTGGCATAGGGCGTGCCCTGAACCGCCTTCAGCACCGTATCGCTGAACTCGCGCAGCGCGATGCGGTCTTCCGCCTCGACCACCGCCAGAATATCGGCGTCAATGTCGCGGATCACCTGTCCGGTGTTGCGGGTTGCGGTCTCGTTCACCGGGGCATGGCGCAACTCTAACCAGCCGATCCAGTCGGCGCGCCCTTCTGCCGTTATTTCCAACACACCCGAGGCTTTGCGCGTAACCAACGCACCCCGGTTGCGCCGCAGCAAGACATAAGGCCCCATATCGCTGTCCTTCAGGCCAAGCAGGGTCAGCAAAGCTGCGATCTGCACCTTGTCGGCGGCGCTGTAGCTTGCCTGTTCCAGCAGTTTTGTCAGGCTGGCATAGGCGTCCAGAACCGACCGCCCGTCCTCCCAATCGTCAAGGTTCATGATGCGGGCGCGGTCGAACAGGTTTTCAACATTGAAGGTGGCAATGCGCATGGCTGAACTCCGATCATTGAAAATATCATGTCGGGCCAGCCTAGCGGAAAATGCAGCGAAAATCACGCTTAAGTTGTGGGGGTGGCGGCGGCGCCGACCCCAAAAGGTGTGTGTTAAGGTGTTAAAATATCCCTAACGAAAAATGGGATAATGTGTGATATCAATGCACTAACCGTCATAACACGCGTGTTATGGGCCGTGATAACACACGGTTCAGCGCGTCTCTTTCGGCCGCATCGCCAGCCAGATCAACGCCCCGCCCGCCAGCACCAAAAACGGCAGCATCGCCAGATTAACCGCCGCCCACCCCGCCTGAACCGACCCACCCGAACAGTTCATCAAGCCTCCCGATGAAAACGACGCCAGCGTAACCCCGCCAAACACGATCAGATCGTTCATCCCCTGCATCCGCCCCCGTTCCGCCGGAACATAGGCCGTGGTCAGCATCGTGGTGGCCCCGATAAAGCCAAAGTTCCAGCCGATACCCAGCAAGATCAGGGCGATGAAGAAGTTCTCCAACTCGACCCCCATCATCGCAACGGCCCCCGCCGAGGCGAGAATAACCAGCCCCAACGCCACCACCTTTTGCACCCCGATCCGCGCAATCACATGCCCGGTAAAGAACGACGGCGCATACATCGCCAAAACATGCGCCGTGACCACATTGGCCGCATCCCCGGTCTGAAACCCGCAGCCAACCACCGCCAGCGGCGACGAGGTCATCACCAGGTTCATCAAAGCATAGGAAACCGTCGCACAGATCACCGCCACCGCGATTTGCGGCGTGCGGATCAATTCCATCCGGCTACGCCCCAACGCGGCCCCGGGTATCGGAGCACGCGGTTTGGGGATGTTCAGGAACACGAACAGGAACACGCCGATGAAATTAAGCGCAATCACCGCAAGATAGGTGCCCAGAAACGGCACCACCATTGCCTGCGCCGTAAGCTTCACCAGCTGTGGCCCCAGCACCGCCGAAAGCAATCCGCCCGCCATCACCCCGGAAATCGCCTTGGGCCGGTACGCGTCCGACGCGGTATCGGCGGCGGCAAAGCGGTAAAACCCCTGCGCCGACATATAAACCCCGGTGAACAGCGCCCCCAGCAAGAACAACTCGAACGACGCATTCAACAGACCCACCGCACCGATGGCCGCGCCGATCATCCCGGAAATGGCGCCGATCACAAACCCGACCCGCCGCCCGTATTTCTGCATGATCGCCGACAACGGCGTGGCCGCAAGCATCGACCCGATCACCGTCAGCGAAATCGGCAGCGTCGCCCAGCAAGCGTTCGAGGCCAACGATTGCCCCGCCAACCCGGCGATGGTGAAAATCATCGGCATCTGCGCGCCCAATATCGCTTGGGCGGCGATCAACACCCGGACGTTGCGGCGCGCAAGGCGGTCATCCGCCAAAAGCGGGGCATCCGCCAAAAGCGGGGCATCAACGGCGAGGGGAATGTTCTGACTCATGCGCCATGCGTAGGCCCGAGCATGCACTCTGTGCAAGGGGGGAAAAACGCTTTATCCATGGGTTTTTCTTGCTGGACCTAAAAGAAATCATGGTTGGACGCATCATTGAAACCGAAGACTGCGTGGCCGAAGGGGCGGCGTGGCTGGCGGCGCACGATCCGCGGTTTGCGCAAGCATTGGCTTTGACCGGGCCGTTGCCGCTTCGGCGCCAACCAAGCGGGTTTGCGGCGCTGTTTGATGCGATTGTCAGCCAACAGGTTTCGGTGGCGTCGGCCAACGCGATCTGGGGGCGCTTGCGCGACGCGGGGTTGACCGAGGCCCACGCCGTCGCGGCGGCAGGCGATGAGGCTTTGCGCGGCTGCGGGTTGTCGCGCCAAAAGATCCGCTACGGGCAGGCACTTGCGGCTGCGGGGATTGACTACGCGGCCTTGCACCATCTTGCCGATGACCATGTGATTGCCACCTTGGTCGCGGTGCCGGGGATCGGGCGTTGGACGGCCGAGATTTACGCGATGTTTTCGCTGGGCCGCGCCGATGTCTTTGCCCCCGGCGATCTGGCGCTGCAAGAGGCGGCAAAGCTACTGTTTGGGCTGGAGGCGCGCCCTTCGGAACGGGCGCTGCGGGCGATGGCCGAACAATGGTCGCCGTGGCGGGGCGTTGCGGCGCGGGCTTTGTGGGCCTATTACCGCGTGGCAAAGCAACGGGAAGGCATCAGATGACACGGGTCTTGAACTTTGGTCGGCGGGCGGCGAAATCGGGCAAACCGCGCAGCATGGTGGTGTTTGTGCATGGGTATGGTGCCGATGGGGCCGACCTGTTGGGGCTTGCCGATCCATTGGCCGCGCACCTGCCCAACACGGTATTCCTATCCCCCGATGCGCCAGAGAAATGCTCGGGCAACCCCTTTGGCTATCAGTGGTTCCCAATTCCATGGCTGGATGGATCGTCTGAAGCGGCGGCTGCCGAAGGGCTGGCGCGGGCTGCGGATGACCTGAACGCCTTCCTTGACGCGCGCCTGGCGGACGAAGGCCTTACCCCCGACGCGCTGGCCCTGGTTGGGTTTTCACAAGGCTCGATGATCAGCTTGCATGTCGCCCCGCGCCGCAACGCCACAATCGCCGGGGTGGTGGCGTTTTCGGGCCGGTTACTTTCGCCGGAACGGCTGGGGGCCGAGGCGCGGGTGAAGCCGCCGGTACTGTTGATCCATGGCGATGCCGATCCGGTCGTGCCGTTCCAAGATATGGACCGCGCCGGAACCGCGCTGATTGCTGCGGGGTTTGAAACCTTTGGTCATGTGATGCAAGGCACCGGACACGGCATTGCCCCCGACGGGCTTTCGGTGGCGCTGGCGTTTCTGAAAGAACGTCTGCCGGGGTGAGTGCGGGCTTTCACAAAAGCCAGGATCGTCGGCAAATCTGGGGTATGTCACGCCGCTGTCACCGATAATTGTTACCTGCGAATGGCAGCGCCGCGATATCGGGGGGCTTGTCAGGCGCAATACGCCATATATAGTTTGTGGTGATCGGGGCGGGGCTCCCGCCTTGGTGCCGGAATGGACACGGGGCAAGAGCGGAGTCTGCAAACGTGATGGATGGCGATTTCAGAACATCTTTTGTGCGGGAACCCGCAATGCTCAAGCATTATCCGGCGCTTGTGCTGAATGCGGATTACCGCCCGCTGTCTTATTACCCACTGTCGCTTTGGCCTTGGCAAGAGGCCGTCAAAGCGGTGTTTCTGGAAAGAGTGACCATCGTCGCCGAATACGACCAGACGGTGCGAAGCCAAAGGTCCGAGATCCGGATACCGTCGGTTGTGGTGCTGAAAGACTATGTGAAACCCCAAAAGCGCGTGGCCTTCACGCGCTTTAATCTTTTCCTGCGCGACGAGTTTTGTTGCCAGTATTGTGGTTCCAAGGGGGATCTGACCTTTGATCACGTGCTGCCGCGCTGCAAAGGCGGCGTGACAAGCTGGGAAAACGTGGTGGCGGCCTGTAGCCCGTGCAATCTGCGCAAAGGCGCGCGGACGCTTCGGCAGGCCGGGCTGCATCTGTCCAAAGCGCCGCGGATGCCAACGGCCGATGAGATGAACGGCCATGGCCGTCGGTTCCCGCCAAACCATCTGCACGACAGCTGGATGGATTATCTGTACTGGGATGCCGAGTTGGAGGCGTAAGTTAACCTCTTGTCATAGTGGTTAAAGACCTGACATAAAACTGTTACAAATGACAGGAACGTCAATGCCAATCACCTTAGCCGCTGCTGCAGTAAATATGGCCGTGGCTTTAAGCTGTGGGGCGCTGATCGGGTCGGAACGGCAGGTGCGCCAACGGATGGCGGGGCTGCGGACCAACGCTTTGGTGGCCTTGGGGGCGGCGGGC
>JBAVTI010000161.1:0-2500 GCA_049696055.1 Paracoccaceae bacterium
CTCTACCAGCCAGACGGCCATCGCGCGGCGCAGGGCAGCGGCCTCTTCTGGGCGAAATCCGCGCGGATCCGCGCCGAAAATGCCATGCAGGCTGTGGCTGGGCGCATGGCGCTGCAGGCCGAACGGGTGTTCGTTCGCCTCTGACGGGTTGGCAGGGGGCAACAGCGCCATATCCACTGTTTCAGGCCAAAACGCCGCCAAAAGCGTTGTCTCAAATCGCCCCGCGTGATCGGGCGGCAAAGGCGCAGATGCATTGCCGTTCACGCCCAAGGCTAGGGCCTGCAGCGCGCCGTTTTGTGCGTTCCATTCGCGGGCCAGCCCTGCAATCATGTCCAACTGTTCATCGGCGAAATGCCCGGTGAACAGCACGGCTTGCCGCACGCCAAAGGCCTGCAACCGCGTCAATGTCTGGCGCAGCAGAGCGGATATTTCGGCCGCGTCCGGCATCATAACCGTCCACGGATAGGCACCATGCCCGCCGCCCGTGCCCCACCACAAGGGCGGATAGACCAGCCCGCCCGCAAGGTCTGCCGCGTCCAGACATAGGCCATGCGCCTGCAATCCATCCAGCCCCACAGGCAGATGGTGGCTGTGGTATTCAATCGTGCCCAACGGCAGCCAAACCCTTGGGCAGCGGGCCATTTCATCTGCAATCTGATCGGGGCGCAGCAGTTCCAATTGTCTTGTCATGGCGGTCCTACTGATAGAAATTGCGCGGCCAGACGTGCGCGGCCAGTGCGGCCTTCAGCTCTGCCGGAAACGCAGCCCCGTCGCTGTAAACCACGTTCATATCCACCTGCTCGGGGTTCAACATGCCCGGAATGACACAAGAAAGCTCGGGGCAAGACAGCACATAGCGCATCGCCGCCTCGGCCAGCGTCGGATAATAGGGCGCGCAAAGCGCCCTCAGCGCCCGCACCCGTGCCAAAGTCTCGGCAAAGCGGTCACCGCGGAATAGCTGCGCCGGAACAGAGCCTTGCGGGAAACTGGCATAGGTATCTTCATCCCAATGCCCCACCAAAGACCCCGAATCCAAAGGCACCCGCGCGATGAAACCTTGAGTCCCCGCACCCGCCTTGAACAAATCCCCCGCAGGACGCTGTTCAAACAGGTTCAGCACCACCTGCTGGCTGGCCACCAACCCCAACCGCGCCAGATCCACCCCGTCGGCGGGGCGGTAATCGCGGATCGAAACGCCTATCTGGTCAATCTTGCCCTCGATCCTCAGGGCATTCAGCGTTTCCAGCCAATCCAGTTCAGAAAGGCCAGACGCCATCCACGAATGCAGCTGGAACAGATCAATCCGCTCCACCTGAAGCCGCCGCAAGGCGTTATCGACCATCTTGCGCAGGTACCACGCCGGATAGCGCCCACGCATCTGCGGTGCCTCGTCATCCGGCGCAGGCCATTCCACTGGCTGCACCTTGGTCGCCACATAAATCTTGTGCCCCGACCAGCGCCGCAGCGCCCGCCCTATCACCTCTTCGGAATGGCCGTTGCCATAGATATAGGCGGTGTCCACCAGATTGACGCCGCGACCCCAGGCGTGGTGCAAGGTGCAGATCGAGGCTTCATCATCCACTGCCCCCCAATCGCCCCCCAACTGCCACGCGCCAAAGGCGATCTCGCTGACCTGCCAGCCGGTTTGGCCAAACTGTCGATATTGCATCAAACCCTCCTGTGCGCCGGGCCAAAGTAGGGCCTCGGATCAGGGGTAAAAGCACGGATCTGATGGTTTTCAATCCTGTAGGGTACTCTGAAACATTACATTCTTGTTTTATCTCTGCTTCGGCTGCATCCTTGGTTGCAAGCTTGTATTGTGGAAACGTCACCGAATGACTGCGTTGCCAACTTCTGTCGGCGTGAAATTACAGGAACCAATGGCGACTTCCCGCCCGAAACCGCCTCCAAACTAGACCATGTCATCCCCTCCGCCATCCCGCGCATCAGTCAGAAACCTGGCGATGATGTCCTTCAGATCTGCCTTGATATTGAAGAATTCCCGCAATTCCATTTCCTGTTCGACCAAAACAACGTGCACATAGTCCCGCCGCTCCCCAGCTTTGTCTGTCGCGGCGACAAGTTTTCCATGGCGATCATCCGAGTCTGGCAGGTAGACCACCCAGCCATCGCGCTCTGGTCGTGACAGCGCTGTGCCAACGGTGGCGGCCTCAACGCCGCGTATCTCGATAATCGACTCTGCGAAATGCCGGCTCTGTTGCACAAATCGTGAGGGATTTCCTGCGTGACTCCAAGGTGTTAGCCGGCATGGATTAGCAAGCCCCCCCCGACCTGCCGCACGAAGAACTGGCGTTCTTTCAATGCCGCCCGGAAGCCGCGTGGTTCGTTGCTGATCTGGTTCGATCCTTAGACAGGATGGATGGCAGAACCGACTGGCAAGTGGGGCCGTTCACCCACCTTCACTGACGCTGCTATCCAAGCGCGCCTGACGTTGAAGGCGCTGTTCGGGCTGCCGCTGAGGCAGACGACAGGGCTGGTG
>JBAVTI010000162.1:0-8272 GCA_049696055.1 Paracoccaceae bacterium
CTTCCAAAGAGGTGGGTGCCGCCAAGGCCGCTGGAAATAACACGGAATTTGAACGGCTTAGGGCGTTGGTTGCCGAAAAGAAGGCCGAGAGTGCGGCACTGACCGAAACCGCCAATGCCGAGGACGCAAAGCTGCGCGATATCCTGTCAGGCATCCCCAACCTGCCCTTGGCTGAAGTGCCCGATGGCAAGTCGGAATCCGAAAACGTCGAAGTGCGCCGCTGGGGCAACCCGCGCAATTTCGACTTCTCAGCCAAAGAGCACTATGAAATTCAAGGGGTTAAGCCCGGAATGGATTTCACAACCGCCGCCAAACTGTCTGGCGCGCGCTTTGTTGTGCTGCGCGGTGCTGTCATCCGCGTCCACCGCGCGCTGTCGCAGTTCATGCTCGACACCCATATCGAGGAACATGGCCTGACCGAAACCTGGACCCCAGTTTTGGTCAAGGATGAGGCGATGTATGGCACCGGCAACTTGCCCAAATTTGCCGAAGACAGCTATCAGACCACCAATGGCTGGTGGTTGATCCCCACTGCCGAAGTCACTCTGACCAACACCGTCGCGGGCGAAATTCTTGAGGAATCTCAACTGCCTATCCGCATGTGTGCCCATACCCAGTGCTTCCGTTCCGAGGCCGGATCGGCGGGTAAAGACACCTCTGGCATGCTGCGTCAGCACCAGTTTGAAAAGGTGGAAATGGTCTCGATTACCACCCCCGAAACCAGCCTCGCCGAACACGCCCGCATGACCCGTTGCGCCGAAACCATCCTCGAAAAGCTTGGCCTGCCCTACCGCACCATTGTGCTTTGCACCGGCGACATGGGCTTTGGCTCCACCAAAACCCACGACATGGAGGTCTGGCTGCCCGGCCAGAACACCTACCGCGAGATCAGTTCGGTATCGGTCTGCGGCGACTTTCAGGCCCGCCGCATGAACGCCCGCTACCGTCCCGCCAATTCCCAATCCGGGGGCGGAAAACCTGAATTTGTTCATACCCTTAACGGCTCTGGCCTAGCGGTCGGCCGATGCTTGATTGCAGTGTTGGAAAACGGCCAACAGGCCGACGGCTCGGTTGATCTTCCCGCCGTACTGCATCCCTACCTCGGCGGCAAAACCCGGATATCGGCCGCGGGCGTGATGGAATGAATAAGGGGGCCGCAAGGCCCCCATCCCTGCCGCAAACGGGCTGCAATCAACCGCCCAGAATGACCTTCACATAGTTCACCGTTTCCGCGTATGGCGGAATACCGTCATGTTTTTCAACGGCTTGCGGTCCGGCATTATAGGCCGCCAGCGCCAGCCGCCACGACCCGAACTTGCCATACATCATCGACAGATACTTGGCCCCGCCCTCAAGGTTTTGCTTTGGATCATTGATATCCACCCGCATCAGCCGCGCCGTTCCCGGCATCAGTTGCGCCAACCCGGTCGCCCCCGCCCCGCTGACGGCTCCGGGATTCCAGCCCGATTCCTGTTGGACAAGGCGCAAGAACAAATCCTCTGGCACCCCATGCTTGCGCGCCGCCGCCTTGGCCACGGCAAGATATTCGCCCTTATAGCGGCCTCTATAGCTTGGCAAAACCGCTGTCGCATCAGGGGTGATCACAGGCTTTGGTTGCAGCCGAACCGACCCCGAATACTGCGTCGCAAGGCGCGTATCGAGCAGATTAGCCTGCGATTTGAACAGCGATGCCCGCGACTTGGTTGATCCCGAAAGCTGTAGACCTTCGGCCCCAACCCCCGAGGCCATCAGCCCCAACGCAACCACCAAGCCTACAAAACCAAACTGCTGCATCGCACACCTTTTATCGTAGCGCAGCGCAGACTATACGGATTTTCTTGCCAATCGCCAGTCCTTGCATCGCCTACCCCCCCGCAACATCGCCCCTGACCTGCGACTTTTTCGACTTTTCGCCACCGCAACCTTGGTTGCAGGACGGTGTGCCCAGGGATATAGGTTTTTTTAATCAATTTGGGCGAACCTGCCCAGCAACGAGAATCGGGAGGTGCCGCATGGCAGGGGTCAACAAAGTCATCATCGTGGGCAATCTGGGGCGCGATCCCGAAGTGCGCAGTTTTCCCAACGGTGGCAAAGTCGTGAACTTGAACATCGCCACCTCTGAGACCTGGCGCGACAAGGCCTCGGGCGAACGTAAAGAACGTACCGAATGGCACCGCGTCTCGATCCTGAACGAGCCGCTGGGTAAAATAGCCGAGCAATACCTGCGCAAAGGCTCGACCGTTTACATCGAGGGCCAGCTTGAAACCCGCAAATGGCAAGACCAATCGGGGGCCGAGCGTTTCACCACCGAAATCGTATTGCGCCCCTTCCGTGGTGAATTGACACTGCTTGGCGGGCGCGGCGACGGCGGTTCGGGTGGTGGATCGGGCGGCGGTGAAGAGCGCGGCGGCTACGACAATTACGAAGGCGGCTCTGGCGGCGGACAACGCGGCGGGTCTTCGGGTGGCGGATCGTCAGGTGGCGGTGCCTCTGGCGGTGGTGGTCGTTCGGATATGGACGACGAAATTCCGTTCTGATCAAAGAACAGGTCGAAAATGGGCGCTGCCAGCAAAATCTGGCAGCGCCTTTTTGCTTTTTATGACCCCTTTTTCGCCTTCGGCTTGCCCTGCACTGGACGTCGCCGCGCAAATCCCTATATAATCACTCAACAACCGCGCGAGACACCGATGAACCAGCCACAGGAAAAGATCGAGGGTGCGCCCCTGATCAAGCCATCAACCACCGACCACCCCCTGTATGATCAGGTTGTCGAGGCGTGTCGCTCGGTGTTTGATCCGGAAATTCCGGTTAATATTTATGACCTAGGTTTGGTCTATACCATTGAAATATCACCAGAAAACGAAGTCGAAATTCTGATGACCCTGACCGCCCCTGGCTGTCCCGTGGCGGGCGAAATGCCCGGCTGGGTGGCCGATGCGGTTGAACCACTGGCGGGCGTGAAACAAGTTAACGTCGGCATGACGTTCGATCCGCCTTGGGGGATGGAGATGATGTCCGACGAGGCCCGACTTGAACTTGGCTTCATGTAAATCGGCCTGCCCACACCGCGCCTCTTGAGAACCCGCCCCTGAAATCCTATATTTACGCCATAGCAAAGGATCATTCCATGTTTGGCATCCCCGGCAAGCAGGCCGTCTCTCTGACCCCTTCGGCGGCGAAACAAATCGCCCAGCTGATGCAAAAGCAGGGTGCGTCTGGCCTGCGCATCGGCGTCAAAAAGGGCGGCTGCGCGGGCATGGAATACACCATGGAATACGTGGCACAGGTCAATCCGATGGACGAATTGGTGGAACAGGATGGCGCGCGGGTGATGATCGCTCCGATGGCGCAGATGTTCCTGTTTGGCACCCAGATCGACTATGAATCTTCGCTGCTTGAGGCCGGGTTCAAGTTCAACAACCCCAATGTCGCCGAGGCTTGCGGCTGTGGCGAATCGATCAAATTCAAGGATCAAGACGTCAGCTGATGGTTTCCTTTGATACCGCGATCGCGTAACTCTTGGCGCAAACCAAGGGAGGGTGCGATGAAAAAGCTGGCCGCAGGCAATTGGAAAATGAATGGCACCGGGGCTTCGCTTGCCGAAGTATCGGCACTTTTGGCCGCCCATCCCGCTCCGAATTGCGAAATGCTGCTTTGTCCACCTGCCACCCTGATTGCTCAAATGGCTTGGGCGGCCAAAGGTTCGGCCCTGCATGTCGGCGGGCAAGATTGCCACGCAGCAGCATCTGGCGCCCATACCGGCGATATTTCCGCTGCCATGCTGAAAGATGCCGGGGCAAGCCACGTCATCCTTGGCCATTCCGAACGCCGCGCCGACCATGGCGAAACCAATTCGGCGGTGCGCGCCAAGGCCGAAGCGGCGCTGGCCGAGGGGTTGATTGCCGTGGTTTGCGTCGGTGAAACCGAAGTTGAACGCGATGCGGGCACTACCTTGGATGTCATCGGCAGCCAACTTGCAGGCTCGGTTCCCGAATCTGCCACCGCCGCCCATCTGGTCATCGCCTACGAGCCGGTCTGGGCTATCGGCACCGGCCGCACGCCGACACTGGATGAAATAGCTGAAGTGCATGCCTTTATCCGCGCGCGTCTGTTCGCCCGGTTTGGCGCGGCCGCCACCCAGATGCGCCTGCTTTATGGTGGGTCGGTAAAGCCTTCTAATGCCAAGGAAATTTTTGCGGTTCCGCATGTAGACGGCGCTTTGGTTGGCGGCGCAAGCCTGAAGGCCGTCGATTTTGGTGCCATCGTTGCGGCGCTTTCGGCGGCTTAAAGCCGTCCTTAAAGCGTCGCCCACAGCACAGCACTGGCCCCAAAAATCGTCCAACTTTGCCGCGATGGGCGCAACGCCCTTAGGTGACCTATGACTGCCCTTCCCCCTGCCCGCTTTAGCCTTCTGACCGCCAACCTGATCTGCATGGCCTCGATGATGGTTTGGGCTGCGGGCCTGCCTGCTGCCGACGTTCTGATCGGCAAACTGCCACCCTTACCGCTTACAGCGATGCGAATGGGCCTTGCGGCTGTGGTGTTGCTGCCGTTGTGGTGGGCGCTGGATGGTTGGGCGGCACTGCGCGATGCTGCGTGGGGGCGCGGCCTTGTGGTGGGGGCGCTGTCCATCGGCTTGGGGGCGTTCTTGTTGGTGGTCGCGCAAAAGGCAACGGATGCGGTGACCGTAGCAGTGATTTCGGCCAATATGCCGGTAATCGGCATGGCCATCGAATGCGTGCTGGATGGGCGAAAACTGACCCTGACGCTGGTATTGGGCATCGTGCTTAGCCTTGCGGGTGGGCTGATGGCCTATGCCAGTTCGATGGGCAGCCTGTCGCTTGGCATCGGGGCTCTAAGCGCCTTTGCCTCGCTTGTGGTATTTACCCTGGGCTCACGGGTTACCGTGACATCGTTTCCAACACTTTCCCCGATTGGCCGCACTGCCATCACCATGGTTGGCGCGGGTTTGGGCACCAGCCTTGCCGCTTTGGTGATGGGCTTTAGTGCCCCTGCCATTGATTGGTCGGTGATCGGCTGGCGTGAGGTCGGGGCACTGTGCATCTTTTCGCTGGGCGGGATGGCGCTTTCGCAGGTGTTGTGGATCATGTCGGTCGGGCAATTGGGCATCGGTCTGGCCAGTCTGCACATCAATGCCGCGCCGTTTTATGTGATGATCATCCTCTTTGCCCTTGGTGCGCCGTGGAACTGGACCCAAGCCCTGGGGGCTGCCGTCGTGGGCCTGGGCGTCTTGATCGCCCAAGGCGTATTTACCCCGCAACGTGTTGAACTAACGTGATATCCCTAAGCCAATCCCCGACCGATCCGGCATTCGTCCAGAACCCATATCCGTTCTATGACAAAGCCCGCACCGCAGGCCCATTCTTTTTTTGGGAGGATTACGGCCTGCCCTGCGCCACATCCTACGCCGCCGTCAACGCCCTGCTGCGCGACCGCCGTTTGGGGCGCGAGGTGCCCGAAGGTAAGCGCCGGCCTGTGCCCGACCACCTCAAGCCATTCTACGCGGTCGAGGCCCATTCGATGCTGGAACTGGAACCGCCGCGCCATACCCGCCTACGGTCACTGGTGCTGCGCGCCTTTACCTCGCGGCGGATCAATGCACTTGCCCCCGAAATCACCCAGCTCACGCATGATCTTATTGATGCCCTGCCCACGGACGCGTTTGATTTTCTGAAACATTTCGGTCAACGCCTGCCGGTGATCATCATCTCGCGCCTGCTGGGCGTGCCGGAAACCATGTCTAATGATCTGCTGCGTTGGTCCAATGCCATGGTCGGCATGTATATGGCCGGCCGCACACGGGAAACCGAAGATCGGGCCGTGGCAGCCACCGAAAGCTTTGTCGCCTTCATGCGCGGCTACGTCGATGCGCGCCGCACCGCGCCCGCCGATGACCTGATTACCCATCTGATTGCCGCCGAGGAAGGTGGCGAGCGGCTGACCACGGACGAGCTTATCACCACTTGCATTCTGCTGTTGAACGCCGGTCACGAGGCGACAGTGCACACCTTCGGCAATGGCGTAAAGACCCTGCTAGAGACCAAAACACCACTGGCCGCAGCCCCGATCGCGGCATTGGTCGAAGAAATCATTCGCTTTGATCCCGCCCTGCATATGTTCACCCGCCACGCCTACGAAGATGTCGAAGTTATGGGCGTAACCCTGCCAAAAGGCACGGAAATTGGCCTGCTTCTGGCGGCTGCGAACCGCGATCCCGGCGTGTTTGATGCCCCCGCAAAGTTCAGCCCTAACCGCGTCGAAAAGCCAAATACCAGCTTTGGCGCGGGTCTGCATTTCTGCGTCGGCGCCCCGCTTGCCCGGCTGGAATTGCAGATCGCCCTGCCGATCCTGTTCCACCGTCTGCCGAAACTGCGGATGACGCAAAAGCCGCAATACGGCAATGTCTACCATTTCCACGGGTTGGAACGCCTGATGGTCCGGCGCGACTGATCGGGCGCGACAGATCCGGCCTATAGCGGTAATACCGTGGTGGATTTAATCTCTTCCATGCTGAGCAGGGCCGTCACGTTGTAAATCCGCACCTCGGAAATCAACGCCTGATAGAACGTATCATAGGCCCGCGCATTCTTTACCCTGACCTTCAGGATATAGTCGATATCGCCTGCCAAACGGTGTGCCTCCAGCACTTCTGGCCGCTCTCGCAGGGCCTTCAGAAACTTGCGCTGCCACTCTGCCTCGTGTTCCGAGGTGCGGATCAGCACGAAAAAGCACGCCTCCAGCCCCAGCGCCTCGGCGTCCAGCAGCGCGGTCTGGCGCAAGATCACGCCTGCATCCTTCATTCGCTTGACACGATTCCATACCGGTGTCTTCGACGATCCCACTTTGCGGGCAATTTCGTCCAGCGATTGCGCGGCATCCTCTTGCAGCTCGGCAAGAATTTTCCTGTCCATCTCATCCAGTCGGACTGCCATTCCCCATATCCCCTGAAAGCCGGAACCCTGTTCCATTTCCCCGCAGTATCGGAACAAACATCCTTATCTGCAAGGCAGTCTGGCGCAGAACCGGGAAAATATCCTATATTAGAAGCATAAAATCCGCCTTTCAGCTCATCGAGGTCCGCCTATGTCCTTGCGTTTCACCCCCAAAGTCGTGACCGCCAATGCCCTTCTTGAAGGCGATGTGGTCTACCTGACTGCTGATGACACCTGGACGCGCCAACACCAAGAGGCCGAGTTGATTGAAGATGAGGCACACGCCCAGATGCGCCTGCTGCATGGCGCGGCACAGCGCAACGTCGTGGTTGGCGCCTATCTTGCCGATGCCAAATCCGGGCCCAATGGCCCCGAACCCACCCACTTCCGCGAGGCGTTCCGCACGCGCGGCCCCAGCAACTATGCCCACGGCAAGCAAGCGGATCTGACCAATGTATAACTATTCCGACTTTGACGAGGCTTTCGTGCGCGCCCGTGTGGCACAGTTTTCGCACCAGGTGGCCCGCCGGATTGATGGAGCGTTGACGGAAGAGGAGTTTCGCCCGCTGCGCCTGATGAACGGGCTGTATCTGCAATTGCACGCCTACATGCTGCGCGTGGCCATTCCTTACGGCACGCTAAACCCCCGCCAGATGCGGCAATTGGCAATGATTGCCGATACTTATGACAAGGGCTATGGCCACTTTACCACCCGGCAGAACATCCAGTTCAACTGGCCCAAACTGCCTGACGTGCCAGCCATTCTGGGCGCACTTGCTGATGTGGAAATGCACGCCATTCAGACCAGCGGCAATTGCGTTCGCAACGTAACCGCCGACCATTTCGCCGGTGCAGCTGCAGACGAAATCGAAGACCCCCGCCCCGTGGCCGAGCTTTTGCGCCAATGGTCGACCGATCACCCGGAATTCCAGTTCCTGCCGCGCAAATTCAAGATCGCCATCACCGGATCGCCCAACGACCGCGCCGTGACCCGCGCGCATGACATTGGTCTGCGCATGGTACGCAATGCCGATGGCGCACCGGGCTTCGAGGTTATCGTTGGTGGCGGCCTTGGCCGCACTCCGATGGTCGGCATGACGATACGCGAGTGCCTGCCCAAGGCTGATTTGCTGCCTTACGTCGAAGCGGTTCTTAGCGTTTACAACACGCTTGGTCGGCGCGACAACAAGTACAAGGCGCGCATTAAGATCACCCTGCATGAGACTGGTAAGGTTGAACTTTCCCGGATGATCGAACAACGTTTCCTTGAACTGCGCCCGCTGTTTGGCGGCAATGATCAAGCCCTTTTGGCCGATATC
>JBAVTI010000163.1:0-8647 GCA_049696055.1 Paracoccaceae bacterium
ATCGGCAATCCTCCAATTGGTCGCGCCACCCTAACGCTCTTGCACCACAACGCTTTGCATATTACGAAATCAATATGTCAAAAACCGCAACGATCTTCGCCGCATCGCAGCAACCGCTCACCATCGCCCTGCTGGTGTTGCCGCAATCGTCCATTCTCGAGGTCGCCTCAACTCTCGATCCCCTGCGCTCTGCCAACCGCCACCTCGGCGCGGAAACCTACCGCTGGCGCGTGGTCTCCCCCGACGGCCAACCCGTCCCCCTGACCTGCGGCATCTCGCTGCCCTCCACCGGCACCTTGCAAACCGCCAAAGGTGCCGATGCCCTGATTGTCATCGCAGGTTTTCGTCAGTCCGAGGTCGCCACCACGCCCCTGATCCGCGATCTGCGCCGCATGGCCCCCCGCTTCACCGCCATTGGCGGCATCGACGCTGGCGCTTGGGTGCTTGCACGGGCAGGCCTGCTGAACGGCCACCAAGCCACCGTGCATTGGGAAGACCTTGAAGACCTCGCCAGCGCCCACCCCGATATTGACGTGCTGCCCAACCGCTTTGTGATCAGCCAAAACCGCTTTACCGCGGGTGGGGCCGCCCCGGCCGCTGATCTGATGCTGCACCTCATTCGCGCCCGCCACGGTGCCGCCCTCGCCCTCGCGGTCGCCGCTTCCTTCATCACCACCGCCCGCAACGGCGACGAGCCGCAGATCAGCCCGCACCCCCAAACCACCCGCCTTGATCCGCGCATCGCCGCCGCCATCGCCCGGATGGAAACCCGCCTCGACGCCCCCGAACCGGCAACAAAAACCGCCGCCGCCCTCAACCTCTCGCCCCGCAGGCTTGAACAATTATTCCGCGCAACCCTCGGCCTCACCCCCGGCGCCTACGCGCTGCATTTGCGCCTCGCCGCCGCCCGCCGCATGGTCACCGACACCCGCCATCCCTTGGCCGAGGTCGCCCTGCGCACCGGATTTTCGTCGGCCTCAACCCTAAGTCGCGCCTTCAAAACGCAGTTCGGCGCAAGCCCGTCAAGCCTGCGCCATTCCGCTTAACCCCTTCACCTGTTCCCAAATATCCTGGGGGGCAGTTGCATTGGCTAAAGCCAATGCAACATCGGGGGGCTAGCCCCCCGGCTCTTGCGGCATTCAGGCCGCGTCCAGCAACCCACGTCCGCGCAACAACGCCTCAACCCCCGGCATCCGCCCGCGGAAGGCCGTATACAAAGCCTCTGCCTCCTGTGATCCGCCCGCCGACAGAATAAACCGCTCCAATCGCTCGGCAACGCTGGGGTCAAACGCATCCCCCGCCTCCTCAAAGGCGGCAAAAGCATCGGCGTCCATCACCTCCGACCACATGTAGGAATAATACCCCGAACTGTAGCCGTCCCCCGAAAACACATGCGCAAAATGCGGCGTCGCGTGGCGCATGCCAATCGCGTGCGGCATCCCCAACCCGTCCAGAACCGCCCGCTGCATCGCCATCGGATCGGCCGGTGCCGCCCCCTCGTGGAACGCAAGATCCACCAGCGCCGAGGCCACAAACTCCACCGTCGCGAACCCCTGATCATAGGTTCCCGCCGCAAGCAGCCGCTTCAACATATCCTCAGGCATCGCCGCGCCGGTCGCAAAATGCCGCGCGTGTTGCGCCAACACCTCCGGCACTTCCAGCCAATGCTCAAACAACTGTGACGGCAGTTCCACAAAGTCGCGCGCAACGCTGGTCCCCGAGATAAAGCCATAAGTCACATCCGACAGCATCTGATGCAGCGCATGGCCAAACTCATGAAACAACGTCCGCGCATCGTCATAAGACAGCAGCGCAGGCTCGCCCTTGGCGAAATTGCAGACGTTCACCACAATGGGCCGCACATCGCCGCCCAATTTCTTCTGGCTCCGCATCGCCGAACACCAGGCACCCGACCGCTTTGATCCGCGTGCGAAATAATCGCCAATAAACACCGCCACATGCCGCCCCGCCCGCGTTACCTCCCAGGCCCGCGCATCCGGGTGGTAAAGCGGCACGTCCAACGGCTTGAATTCCAGGCCAAACAACCGGTTGGCGCAATCAAACTGCGCCCCCAACATGGCGTTCAGCGACAAATACGGCTTCAGCGCCGCCTCATCCAAATCATGCTCAACCTTGCGCCGCTTCTCGGAATAATAGCGCCAATCCCATGCCTCCAGCGCGCCATTCACGCCGTCCGCATGCATCATCGCTGCCAACACCGCCGCATCCGCCTGCGCCACCCGCTTGGCCGGTTCCCACACCCGCATCAACAAATCGCGCACCGCACCCGGCGTCTTCGCCATCTCCGGCTCCAACTTGTAATCGGCAAAACTGGCATAGCCCAACAGCTTCGCGCGCTCCTCGCGCAAGGCCAGCGTCTCCGCCGCAATCCCCCGGTTATCGTGCTCATTGCCATTGGCACCGCGCGACACCCAGGCCTCATAGGCCTTTTGCCGCAAGCTACGCCGCGGCGAGAACTGCAAAAACGGCACGATCAGCGACCGGTTCAACGTCACCACCGGCCCCGCCACGCCCTTCTCAACCCCTGCCGCCCGCGCGGTATCCACCACGAAATCCGGCAACCCCTCCAGATCCGCTTCGGTCAATTCCATGAACCATTCCCGCTCATCGGCCAGCAAATTCTGGCTGAACTCGGTACCCAACACCGCCAACCGCGATTTTACGGCCGTCAATCGCGCCGCCGCCTCGCCCTGCAACAACGCGCCCGATCGCACAAACATCTTGCGGTAAAGCTCCAGAACCCGCAGTTCTTCCGCGCCAAGGCCCAGCGCGTCGCGGCCCGCCCACAGCGCTTCTACCCGCGCAAACAACGCGGCATTATTGGTCACCTCCGACGCAAACGCGCTCATCTTTGGGGCCAGCTCGCGCTGCAACGCCTCACGCGCGGGTGTGCTGTCGGCCCCGGCAAGGTTGTAAAACACACCGCCAACCCGGTCCAGCGCCCCTTCCGCCAACTCCATCGCGGCTATGGTATTCTCAAACGTCGGCGCCGCCGCACTCCCGGCAATCCCTGCGATGTTCGCGCGCGCCTCGTGCAGCGCCGCATCAAACGCAGGCCCAAAATCAGCATCCTGAATGCCCCCAAACGGCGGCAATCCAAACGGCGTATCCCAACGGGTCAAAAGCGGATTGGTCATGGGCAAGTCTCCTTTGCCCCAAAGCTATGCCCGCGCACCCCGTAGGTCCAGACCCAGCTTGTTCTTTGCGCAAATAGTCAGACCTACTGCTCCTCGCGCCCGCGCAGCCGCTCTTCAACCCGGCGCAACGCCAGACTTAGCGTAATCGTCATCGTCAGATAGATCAAAGCCACCACATTGTAGGTCTCGAAATACCGGAAATTCCCTGCCGCCGTTACCTTGCCCAGCTGGGTGATATCCGCCACCCCCAGCACCGATACCAAACTGGAATCCTTTACCATCGCCACAAAATCATTGCCCAAGGGCGGCAAGATCGTGCGAAACGCCTGCGGAAATATGATGTGACGAAACCGCTGCCAGCCATTCAGACCCAGCGCCATCGCCGCCTCGATCTGCCCCTTGTCCACCGACAAAAGCCCCGCCCGGAACACCTCGGACAAGAACGCCGAATAGGCCACGGTCAGCGCGATCACCGCCCGCCACAACAGCGGAAAATCCCGCCCCCGCACCGGGTCAAGCCCAAACGGCTCCGCCGCCCAGTTCCACGCCACCACCACCGCCGGCGTCGCCGCAAACGCCACATAAAGCAGCAGCACGATGATCGGCACCCCGCGCACCACCTCGACGTAAAACCGCGCCACCTGCCGCACCACAATGAACCGCGATTGCGACGCCAGCGCCAACAACAGCCCCAAAACGCAGGCCATCCCAAACGCGATCAGCGTCACGAAAATCGTGATCCATATCCCCTTCGACAGGGTCGCCAGCACCTGCGCATAAACGTCGCTGGCCCAGACCAGATAGAACAACCACGCCCCCAGCCCTGCAAGCAGAACCAGCCAATACGGAAAATCGTTCTGCGGGGAATTCGGCGGGGTCATGGCAAAAGGCCCCAGATCACTCCGGGGCCATTTCAGATCACATCACTGGCCCATCTTGTATTCGAGGAACCATTTGGTGTTCAGCGCATCCATCGTGCCATCCGCCTGCATCGCCGCAATCGCCGCGTTCATCGGTGCCACCAGATCCGAGCCTTTGGGGAAGATAAACCCGAAATCTTCCGCGCCCAGCTTGTCGCCGACGATCTTCAGCTTGCCCTCGGATGCCGCCACATATCCTGCACCCGCCGTGCCATCGGTCAACACCAGATCCACATCACCGGTGCGCAGCGCCTCAACACCGGCCCCAAACGTCTCAAACATCTTGATGCGCGGGTTGGCCTCGTTGCCATCCAACACCTCGTAAACGCCAACATAAAACGGCGTTGTCCCCGGCTGTGCTGCCATCAGCAATTCGGCATTGGCCCCGAACGATTTCGCATCGGTGAACCGCGCCTCATCGCCCCGCACCAACATCACCATCTCCGACCGCATATAGGGGTCCGAGAAATCAACCTGCTCTTTACGGTCATCGCGAATGGTGATCCCGGTCATGCCCATGTCATACTGGCCGCCCGACACCGCCGGGATCATCGCGTCCCAGCTGGTATTCTCATATTTCACCACGATGTTCAGCCGCTTGGAAATCTCGGCCACCGCATCATATTCCCAACCCACCGCCGCGCCCGCCTTGTCCAGAAACTGCAAGGGCGGATAGGCGTTTTCGGTCACAACCACCACTTCACGGCCCGCCAGATCAGGCAACCCTTCAGCAGCAGCGACCGTCGCGGAAAAAGCAAAAGCAAGCCCGGCAAGGGCAGAGGCGATCTTCATTGTGAACTCCCTGTCACGAAGTGGATGGCCCAGACTATGCGCGGCCCTCGCCGCCGATGCAAGCGGGTGCCCGACCCAACCCCGAGTCGCCCGAAACATGGTTAATGCTGGTGACCGCGTCGTAACGTATGGCTGATTACCATACACGCGCCATACGTAGAACATACCCGGCGTTTCCGCCAAAGCCGTCCCGTAAACACAGCGTTCTCAATGGCTTGCGCCACAAACCGCACAACCCGCCCGCCGCTTGACCGCAATCACCCGGTTCTCGCCATATAGCGCGTCAACCATCATCAACCGCCCCCGCAACCCAGCACCTGCTCCGGTCAAATGCTTGATCGCCTCCATCGCCATCATCGCGCCAATGATCCCCGGCAACGGCGCCGCCACCCCCGCTTCGGCACAGCTTGGCACCATGCCGGGTGCCGGACGCACCGGGAAAACGCATTCAAAACACGGGCCGCCCCGCGCCGGATCATAAAGGCTGATCTGCCCTTCCCATTGCGTAATCGCCGCCGAAATCAACGGCTTACCCAAAGAAACCGCCACTCGGTTCGCCAGATACCTTGTGTCAAAATTATCCGACCCGTCCAAAATCAGATCATAGTCGCCAAACAATTCAGCCGCGATATCTGTTGTCAGCCGCCGCTGATAAGGCCGCACCTCGATGAACGGATTTAGCGCCTTCATGGCGATTTCCGCCGACTGCACCTTGGCCACACCAATCCGGGCATCGGTGTGAATGACCTGTCGCTGAAGGTTCGACCCTTCAACCACATCGTCGTCAATCACCCCGATGATCCCCACGCCACTGGCCGCCAAATACAGCAAAACCGGGCTGCCCAACCCCCCGGCACCAATCACCAACACCTTGGAATCCTTCAACTTCCTCTGCCCCGGCCCCCCAATTTCGCGCAGCATGATGTGGCGGGCATAGCGGTCCAGTTCGTCTGCCCTGAACGCCGCTTTCGCCGTGTTCGCCGCAATTGGTGCCGCCCGATTTCGCAATCGGCGCAACAAAGCGGAATAGCCGTAAACCACTGCCACCAACCCACCCAATATCCCCCAAACCCGCGCGTCCCCCCCCGTCGCCACCCGCAGCGCATTGCCCTGTGGCAACACCAATTGCACCAGCAGCACCGCCGCCCAAAGCCCTGTAATCATTGCCAAACGCAACCGAACCGGCGCACGCATCGCGCCCCCGATCCCCCAAAGCATCGCCGCCAAAGCCAGAACCAACACCATCAACGCGTGCCCGTCGAGCCAAAGCCGCCCACACCCCGCGTGGTATCACTCAGCCCATCAACCACCTCGAATTGCGCCTGCACCACCGGCGCAATAATCAACTGCGCAATCCGGTCGCCGTGCTGAATGGTATAGGGCTCGGCCCCCAGATTGATCAGCGCCACCCCCAGCGGCCCGCGATAGTCGCTGTCAATCGTGCCGGGGGTATTTGGCAATGAAATGCCATACTTAACCGCCAACCCCGATCTTGGCCGGATCTGCATCTCAAACCCCGGCGGGATCTCGACCCGCAGGCCGGTTGGCACAATTGCCCGATGCATCGGATCCAGCGTGAACCCGGCCCCCCGATCCTCGGGCCTCAGATTGGCGCGAATATCCGCCCCCGCCGCCCCCGGCGTCTCATAGCTTGGCAGGGCCAAACTGCGGTCCGCCCAGTCTTCCCACAAGATGCGTAGAACTGGCGACATGCCCACCCCTTTTTCCGCTTTTTCTTTGCAAAAATACTCAATCAACGCCGCGGCTTACGCGCGGCTTGTGGTCACTCCAAAGCCACTGCAATCCGTGCCGCCAAGGCCTGCGCAACCGCCACCTTATCCATGCGCGGCCAGCTTTCCGCCCCTGCTTCCGTGATCACTGTCACCGCATTTTCGCTGCCCCCCATGATCCCCGTCGCGGGGGACACGTCATTGGCCACGATCCAGTCACAGCCCTTGCGCAACCGCTTGGCCGTGGCATGGGCGACCACATCCGTCGTCTCGGCGGCAAACCCCACCACCAATCGCGGGCGTCCCTGCTCCATCCCCGCAACCGTCGCCAGAATATCGGGATTTTCGGCAAACTCCAAAGCCGGAGCTTTGCCCGACCCATCCTTCTTCATCTTTTGTCCCGCCGCATTGACCACCCGCCAATCGGCCACAGCCGCCGCAAACACCGCGGCATCGGCAGGCAAAGCCGCCTCCACTGCCGCCAGCATTTCTTGCGCTGTCTCCACCCGCACAACCCTGACACCCGCAGGCGGCGGCACTGACGCAGGCCCCGTGACAAACGTCACCTCCGCCCCCAAAGCTGCCAACGCCCCGGCAATCGCCGTGCCCTGCGCGCCAGATGATCGGTTGGCTATGTAGCGCACGGGGTCAATCGGCTCGTGCGTTGGCCCGGATGTCACCAACACATGCTTGCCGCGCAACGGCCCATTTCCCAACGCCACCTCAATAGAGGCAACAATTTCAAGCGGTTCCGCCATCCGCCCCGGCCCATACTCGCCACACGCCATCTCGCCTGCGTTGGGCCCCACCGTCAAAATCCCATCGGCCCTCAATTGCGCCACGTTACGTTTTGTCGCTGCATGGTCCCACATCCGCACATTCATCGCGGGCGCTAATAGCACCCGCTTGTCGGTGGCAAGCAGCAGCGTCGAGGCCAGATCATCCGCCTGCCCGCCTGCCATCTTCGCCATCAAATCGGCCGTTGCAGGGGCCACAACAATCAGATCCGCGATGCGCGACAGCTGAATATGCCCCATCGCCGCCTCATCGGTCAGATCGAACAGGTCTGCGTAAACCTTTTCCCCTGCAAGGGCCGAGACCGACAAAGGTGTTACAAACTCGGCCCCCGCCCGGGTCAAAACCGGCGTCACCACAGCGCCGCGTTCGCGCAAACGGCGGATCAGATCCAGCGATTTATAGGCGGCAATCCCGCCGCCGATAATCAAAAGAATGCGCTTACCGCCAAGCATATTGGCTCTCCTGCCAAGGGGTCTGCCACAGGTTTAGGCGGGCCGCACCCGGAACTCAACCATTTGCCGCTTTTGCGCGCGTCAGACATAAAACTGCCCCCTCCGCGATCCCAAAACTTTTCAGCAAAGGCTTTGCAAATATCTTGCTTCAAGATTTCTTCGGGGCAAACCCAAGGCAGGGGTCTTCGCGCACAGCCGCTTGCGTCACGATCCACAGATCAAACGGGGCATCCGCGCCGGGGTCATCCTCAAGCTGGCCAACCGACAACACCCGCAACTGCGGTGCTGCCAGCGTCAAGGGCACCACCATTCCCTGATCGCGCCGCGCATGGCCATTTCCGGTGATCACGGCCACTGGCCCTCCGGTCGCCGCCATCGCCTGCACCACTGCCCGCGCCAGAGCAGCATCGCGCAGGCGCTGCCCCGCCACCATTCCCGGCAGCATTTCGGCGGGCAGCGCGTTGCAATGCGCCTGCATCTGATCGGCCTCGCGCGTAGCCTGATCCGCAGGTGCCAAGTCTGCATTCAGGCCATATAGCCCGGCATCCGGGCCAAAAACCGCGCCAGAGCCGATCTCCATCGCCCTGCCAACGGCCTCTCGGGGGATGTTTGCGCCAAACACCCTGGCCCCCGGCGCGGCGGTAAATATCGGATAATATAGCGAAAAGTCCGGCCACCCACCGCTATCCCAACCCAGTGCCGCCGCAAGCGCCACCGGGTCAGACCGATCCACAGGCATCATGGCCGCCTGTTCTGGTGTCAGCATCTCAAACACCAACGCCTTTGGGCCAAGCGCC
>JBAVTI010000164.1:0-6713 GCA_049696055.1 Paracoccaceae bacterium
GCTGTGCATCATGGGGCCAAAAAGCCGCGATCTGCTTGCCGCCGTCAGCCCAAACAACTTTAGCAATGCTGCACACCCCTTTGGTACTGCACGGGAAATCGAAATTGGCATGGGGATCGCGCGCGCCCATCGGGTAACCTATGTCGGCGAGCTTGGCTGGGAGCTTTACGTCAGTTCCGATCAAACCGCCCATGTGTTCGAGGCACTGGAAGAGGCGGGCATGGGGATGAAGCTGTGCGGTCTTCATACCCTGGACAGCTGTCGCATTGAAAAAGCCTATCGCCATTTTGGCCATGACATCACCGACGAAGATCATGTGCTGGAGGCGGGTCTTGGCTTTGCGGTAAAAACCGGCAAGGGCGAATTCATTGGCCGGGATGCGGTGCTGCGCAAGCGCGAGGCAGGACTTGACCGCCGTTTGGTGCAGTTTCGCCTGAAAGACCCCGAACCGCTGATGTTCCACAATGAGGCCGTGGTTCGCGACGGCAGAATCGTGGGTCCTATCACCAGCGGGAATTACGGGCATTTCCTGGGGGCGGCCATCGGCTTGGGCTATGTGCCGTGCAAGGGCGAAACCGAGGCCGAGGTGCTGGCCTCACGCTATGAGATCGAGATTGCGGGGCAGCGGCATGAGGCCGTGGCCTCGTTGGTGGCGATGTATGATCCAAAATCGGAACGGGTGCGCGGCTGATGCCGGGCCAGCGGGGGCCAGCCCCCGCACCCCCGGAGTATTTGGACAAGAAAAAGCAGGGAGACGGCGATGAGCGATATCGGTGAGGTTTGTGAACCAGCGCGGGCGCGGCGGTCGGGCGGGCGGGCGAACCGGGTTGCAGTGCGGTCGGCACCCTTGGCCGAAAACCTGCGCCCGGTGCGCGCGGGCATGCCGGGGGGGCAATACAAACCGCTGACCGAAGCGGGTATTGCCAAGATCCATGCCTCGGCTCTGGAGGCGTTAGAGGTGATCGGGCTTAGCCAGGCACCTGCATCAGGCGTCGAGATATTGACCAAAGCCGGGGCTATTCAGGGCGACGATGGGCGTATCCGTTTCCCCCGCGCACTGGTCGAGGATATGGTGAATATTGCCGCGCGAGACATCACCCTGTGCGGGCGTGACGAAAAATATGACCTGCATTTAACCGGAACCAACGTGCATTTTGGCACCGCCGGGGCGGCCGTTCATATCGTTGATGCTGTCACCCATGATTACCGCGAATCCACTGCGCAGGATTTGTATGATGCCGCCCGTATCACCCATAACCTTGATAATGTGCATTTTTTCCAGCGAGCTATGGTGTGCCGTGATGTGCCTGACAACTATGACATGGACATCAACACGCTTTACGCCTGCCTTTCGGGTACCACCAAACATGTCGGCACCTCGTTTAGCGACCCCAGCCATGTGAAAGGCTGCTTTGATCTTTTGCACACCATTGCCGGGGGCGAAGAGCAGTGGCGCGCGCGGCCCTTCGTGTCGAATTCGAACTGCTTTGTGGTGCCGCCGATGAAGTTCGCCGAAGAAAGCTGCATGGTGATGGAGGATTGCATCCGTCGCGGCATGCCGATGCTGTTGTTATCAGCAGGTCAGGCCGGGGCGACAGCGCCCGCACCCATCGCTTTGGCCATTGTGCAGGCGATGGCGGAATGTTTGGCCGGCGTGGTCTATGCCAATGCGATTCTGCCAGGCGCACCGTGCATCTTTGGCACATGGCCCTTCGTTTCTGATTTGCGCACCGGAGCAATGTCTGGCGGTAGCGCCGAACAGGCGTTGCTTACCGCCGGTTGCGCGCAGATGCATCGGTTCTACAATCTTCCCGGCGGCGCTGCGGCGGGCATATCGGACAGCAAACTGCCGGACATGCAGGCGGGTTGGGAACAGGCGATCACCAATACGCTGGCCGGGCTTTCGGGGTTGAACATGGTGTACGAATCCGTTGGCATGCACGCGAGCTTGCTTGGCTTTTGCATGGAAAGCCTGATTCTGGGCGATGATATTCTGGGGCAGGTGTTGCGCACCGTGCGCGGCATTGATGTAACCGAAGACAGCACCTCTATCGACGCAATGAAGCAGGTTTGCCTTGGGGGGCCGGGCCATTACCTTGGGTCTGACCAAACTCTGGCCTTGATGCAAACCGAATACATCTATCCGGCGGTCGGAAATCGGATGTCTCCCAAGGAATGGGTCGAGGCAGGCCGTCCACAATTGCTTGACCGGGCGATTGCGCGGAAGAATGATATCCTTGCCAAGGCCGGTAGCCAAATTGATCCCCAAATCGATGCGGCGATTCGGGCAACCCACAACATCTATTTCAAGTGAGAAAACAATGATCTCTGCGAACCTCTTGAAGTTTTACATTAACGGCGCTTGGGTCGAACCGCTGGGCGCAGACCGCATGGGCGTCGAGAATCCCGCCAATGAAGAGATCGTGGCGCAGATTGCTTTGGGCTCTGAGGCGGACGCGGATCGGGCGATCATGGCGGCGCGGGCGGCTTTCCCCGCTTATACCGTCTGGCCGGTTGCGGACCGCATCGCCTTGGTCAAGCGTGTGCTTGAAGAGTATAATGCCCGCTACGAAGAATTCGCCCAAACCATGAGCCTTGAGATGGGCGCCCCCATCGAATGGGCACGCGGCGCGCAGGCATGGGCGGGGCAGGTGCATATCGAAAGCACCATCAAATCCGCCGAAGACATGGTTTGGGAGTATTCGCGCGGCAATTCCCGCATCGTCTATGAGGGCATTGGCGTCGCGGCCCTGATTACGCCGTGGAACTGGCCGATGAACCAGATCGCCTGCAAGGTTGCCCCGGCACTGATCGCGGGCTGCACCATGGTTCTGAAGCCGTCGGAAATTGCCCCGCTCTCGGGGGTGTTGTTTGCCGAAGTATGCCATGCCGCTGGCGTTCCGGCGGGGGTATTCAACCTTGTCAACGGCACTGGCCCGGTGGTGGGCGCGCGCATGTCGGCGCACCCCGAGGTGGATATGGTCTCGTTCACCGGCTCAACCCGCGCCGGTACTGCCATTGCAGCAGCGGCTGCCCCCACGGTCAAACGTGTGGCGCAAGAACTGGGCGGTAAATCGGCCAACATCATCTTGCCCGACGCCGATTTGGCTGCGGCTGTTGCGGGCGGCGTTGAGGGCTGCTTTGGCAACACCGGCCAAAGCTGCGACGCGCCAACCCGGATGTTCGTGCCGCGTAGCCTGCACGATGCGGCGCTGAAAATCGCCAAAGCCACCGCCGAGGCTGTCGTGCCCGGCGATCCGCAGGCCCCGGGTACCACCATGGGGCCGCTAATTTCCAAACTGCAGTTCGACAAGGTGCAACGCCTGATCCAATCGGGCATCGACGAGGGTGCAACCCTGGTCACCGGTGGCATTGGCCGTCCCGCAGGGATGAACCGCGGCTGGTTCGTAAAGCCTACAATTTTTGGCAATGTTACCAATGACATGACCGTTTCCAAGGAAGAGATTTTCGGCCCTGTGCTGGCAATCCTGCCCTACGATACTGTCGATCAGGCGATTGAAATGGCCAATGACACCGTCTACGGCCTTGCCGCCTACGTGCAGGGCCCATTGACGCAAGCCCGCGCCGTTGCCCGCCGTCTGCGCGCGGGGCAGGTCAACCTCAACTACCCCGACTGGGATACCTTCGCCCCGTTTGGCGGTTACAAACAGTCTGGCAATGGCCGCGAATATGCCGATTGGGGCATCCATGACTTCTGCGAGGTCAAGGCCATCGTCGGCTACGGAGAAGAATGATGCGCTATGGCTATATTGGCTTGGGCAATCTTGGCGGTCACCTTGCCGCCAGCCTGCTGCGCGCGGGGTTCAAGGTCACGGTCCATGACATCGACCCCAAACTAGGCGCGCGCCATGTGGCAATGGGGGCCACTTGGGCCAATAGCCCCTCTGATTTGGCAACGCAGGTGGATCACGTTTTCACCTGCCTGCCATCGCCCTCGGTGTCCGAGGCCGTGCTGGCGCAAATTTTGCCGGCAATGAAACCGGGCGCACATTGGATCGAAAACTCCACCCTTGGCCGCGATGATATCTTGCGGCTCGGCGCCCTTGCCGCTGAACAAAACGTGCGGCTGATGGAGGCTCCGGTGACGGGCGGTGTTCATCTGGCGGGCAGGGGCGAGATTACCGTGCTGGCCGGGGGTGACCGCGATCTTTACGATCTGCACTTGCCCGCGTTGCAGGCGATGGGCGGCAAGATCTTCCACATGGGGCCGCTGGGGTCTGCGGCGGTGATCAAGGTCATCACCAATATGCTGGCCTTCATTCATCTGGTGGCAGATGGCGAGGCGTTGATGCTGGCCAAACGCGGCGGATTGGATCTTAAAACCGCATGGGAAGCGATCTCCGCCTCCTCTGGCACCAGCTTTGTCCATGAAACCGAGGGTCAGCTGATCCTGAACGGCAGCTATGACATCGCGTTTTCGATGGATCTCGCGTTGAAAGACCTTGGTTTCGCCATGGGGTTTGGCCGCGAATTCGGCGTGCCGCTTGATCTGGCCAGCCTCACCCAGCAAACTTTCATGAAGGGCAAAGCGGCCTACGGTGGCACTGCGCAGTCCACCCAGATCGTGAAGCTACTCGAAGATGTGCTGAAAACCCCGCTGCGTGCCGAAGGTTTTCCTGCCCGACTGGAATAGGTTTCTTCTGTTCAAAAATATCCTCGGGGGGCAGGCGCTATTAGCGCCGTAGGGGGGCAGACAGCCCCCCTCTGCCTTGCCAACTCAGACTAGCGCCACCAACCGCGCAGCCTCGGCCCTAACATCCGCCAAAACGCTGCGGTCTTCGCCCGGAAAGAACCGCGCCCGCGTCGCTGTGGCCATCGGCAACGGCTCTGCGATCAACACGCGGGGCCCGGTTTTCACCGTTTCTGCCGCCCAACTGCGCGCCAGGGCAATCTGCGCCGCCTTGGTCGCGCCATAGGCACCAAAGAACTTGGCCCCGCCGCGCGGATCCTCCAGAAACATCGCCGTACCCGCAGGGGCCGCCCGCAACAACGGCTCGATCATCGGGATCAACACCCCTGTCGCGCGCACATTGATCGCCACCGATTTATCCCAATCCTTGCCGTCGATATGCGCCGCCGGTGCCAGAGGGGCTGCATGCACCGCCGCATGTACCCACAGATCCAGATGCCCCCAGCGATCATGCACCGACCGGCACAAATGCCGCATCGCATCGTCGGTGCAAATATCCATCGGCGCCAGCGTCAAGCTGCCGCCCCCCGGTTGCCCCTTGGCCTTTACCCGGTCATCAACTTCTTCCAAGCCCCCAACCGTGCGCGCCACGGCCACCACATGCCAGCCGCGCGCCGCCAATTCCTCGGCCATCGCCGCCCCCAACCCGCGTGAGGCGCCGGTGATCAGTGCAATACGATCGGTCATTCAGGGTGTTTTCCTTGCTGTGCCATATCCCGCCGCAATCTCGGCCAGCCGCAGATCAAGGATCTTATGTACCAGCGCCACGGGTAACGGGGTGTCGGGGGTAAACAACACCCCACTTTTCGAGGTTTTGAACCCGCTCATATCCGCCGCCAGCAGCGGTATCACCGATCCCGAATGCGGATAAAGCCCGCAGTGCCTGGCAAAGGCTGCATAGCCTGCCACCATTCTGCCCTGCCGAAATCCCGGCATCGCATAAGACATACATTCAACGGCGTCTGGCAAATGAGCGCGGATTATCTGTCGCAACGCCGCAAGTGCGGCACGCTGATCGTCTGGCAGCCCGGCAAGATACGCTTCAGGTGTCTCCGGCTTGGCGCTCATTCCGCGGCTTTCATCTGAAAGCCTTCCTCGATTTTGTCCGATGGTGCCACCGGATATTCGCCCGAGAAACAGGCATCGCAATATTGCGGTGCTTTGGGGTTGCGCCCCGCCGCTTCGCCCGCCGCGCGGTATAGTCCGTCAAGGCTGATGAACTTCAGACTGTTCACCCCGATCCAGTCGCGCATCTCGTCTTCAGACATCGTGGCCGCCAACAGCTTGCTGCGTTCCGGCGTATCGACGCCGTAAAAGCACGGCCAGGCGGTGGGCGGCGAGGCGATGCGAAAGTGAACCTCCGCCGCTCCCGCATCCAAAATCATGTCCTTGATCTTGCGGCTGGTGGTGCCGCGCACCACGCTGTCATCCACCAAAATCACCCGCTTGCCCTTGATCAGCGCCCGGTTGACGTTCAATTTCAGCCGCACACCCATATTGCGGATGCTCTCCGTCGGCTCGATAAAGGTCCGCCCCATATATTGGTTGCGGATGATCCCCATTGCATAGGGAATACCGGATTCTTGGCTGAACCCAATCGCCGCAGGCGTGCCGCTATCTGGCACCGGGCACACCAGATCGGCATCCACCGGGGCTTCCCGCGCCAATTCCACGCCGATCTGGTGGCGCGTCTCATAGACCGACCGACCGCCCAGAATGCTGTCCGGACGGCTGAAATAGACATGCTCAAAGATACAGAACCGCGATTTGGCCGGGCCAAACGGCCGCGTCGACTCGATGCCGTTGGCGTCGATGACCACCATCTCGCCGGGCTCGATCTCGCGCACGAACTCTGCGCCGATGATATCCAGGCCACAGGTTTCCGACGACAGCGCCCAGCCATCGCCCAGCTTGCCCAGAACCAAAGGCCGCACGCCAAGCGCGTCGCGCACGCCGATCAGTTTGGTGCGCGTCATGGCAACGACGCTGAATGCGCCTTCAA
>JBAVTI010000165.1:0-1763 GCA_049696055.1 Paracoccaceae bacterium
CTGCGGTCAAGGCCACCGACTATATCGCAGGCTGGCGGCGGCTGCATGCCCTGCGCCAGATTTGGGCAGCGAAAACCGCCGCCTATGACGCGGTGATCCTGCCGACCTCGGCGATACTGCCGCCCAACGCCCAACGCCTGCTGGATGACCCTGCCTTTTTCACCGCCGAAAACCTGCTGGCGCTGCGTAATACCCGCATTGGCAACCTCTTTGGCCTGTGCGTGCTAACCTTGCCCACCGGTCAGCCTTCGTGTGGCATCAGCCTGATGATGGGGCCAATGCAGGAAGAACGCCTGCTACGGTTGGGCGCGGCGGTGGAACGGGCGCTGGGCTAGTTGCGGGGTTAGGCGAAAAAGTCACAGCTTGATGCGCCAAGCCATGGATGCCTTTGGGTTTTTCTGGACCGAGGCCCTCAGACTGGCTATGTTTCCTGAAAACGGGGCGATACGACTCCGGGACATGAGGCAGTAATGGCGTTTCCTGAGCGGTTCTCGAACTTGCCGGATTATGCGTTTCCGCGTTTGCGGAAGCTGTTGGATGCGCATGCGCCGGGTGGCGAGGCGATTCAGATGACCATCGGCGAGCCTCGGCACGCGATGCCTGATTTCGTCGGCCCGATCCTTGCCGCCAATCTTGATGGTTTTGCGATTTACCCGCCCAACGATGGCACACCCGAACTGCTGACTGCGATTTCCGGTTGGATTTCGCGCCGCTATGGCGTTTCGGTTGATCAAGACCGCCTGATGGTGCTGAACGGCACCCGCGAAGGGCTGTTCAACGCCGCCGTCGCTCTGTCGCCCGAAACCAAGAACGGCAAGCCGCCGGTCATCTTGATGCCAAATCCGTTCTATCAGGTCTATGCCGTGGCGGCGCTGACCGTCGGCGCAGAACCGATCTATGTGCCCGCCGTCGCTGCCAACGGCTTTTTACCCGATTATGCCAGCCTGCCCGCCGATGTGCTGGACCGGGTGACGATTGCCTACCTTTGCTCGCCCGCCAATCCCCAAGGGGCGGTGGCCTCTTACGATTATTGGGCAGCGCTGCTGGCCTTGGCGGAAAAACACGATTTTCGCATCTTCGCGGACGAATGCTATTCCGAGATCTGGCGCACCGCCCCCCCGGTTGGCGTGTTGCAGGTTGCCGCCGCAGTTGGTGCCGACCCCGAGCGGGTGTTTAGCTTCCATTCACTGTCCAAACGCTCCAACCTGCCCGGCCTGCGGTCTGGTTTCATTGCGGGCGGCGCTGAAAGCATCGCCCGTGTGCGCAAACTGCGCGCCTTTGCCGGTGCGCCGCTGCCCCTGCCCATTCAGCGGGTTTCCGAGGCCGCATGGAACGACGAGGCGCATGTGACAGCCAGCCGCGCGCTCTACCAGGAAAAATTTGATATCGCCGACAAGGTGTTTGCCGGAATGCAGGGTTACCAATCGCCCGAGGGCGGTTTTTTCCTCTGGCTTCCGGTCGATGACGGCGAAAAGGCAACGATGAAACTCTGGACGCAAACCGGCGTCAAAGTTCTGCCGGGCGGCTATTTGTCGCGCGATGTGGCGGGGGATAACCCCGGCAAAGGCTATATCCGGGTCGCACTTGTGGCCCCAAAAGACGAAATGCAGCGCGGGCTGGAACGGCTCCGCGACTGCCTCTACGGGCAAGGACAGTAAACGATGGCATCTTATCAGGCACGGCAACGCGAACCCTTGGTTGACCCCAACATGCAGGCAATGCTGCAACGTCGGGGACGCGAGCTGTTGGGCGTCGGGCTGGTG
>JBAVTI010000166.1:0-4788 GCA_049696055.1 Paracoccaceae bacterium
CTTTGGCTCGACCTCTTGCTTGCCCGCAGTATCGGTCCCCATGCAGGCTAGGTGCGTGCCGGGGCGGATATGGGTATCCAGAACCGAGGCGGCAGGCGAAGACGTGATGGTGATGATCACATCTGCCTGAGCGCCAAGTTGTTCAAGCGAAACGGCCTCGAATGGCAGCCCAAGTTCGCGGGCAATTTGCCCCAGATTGGCCAGCATCTCGGGATGCAAATTCCAAGCGACCACTTTCTGGAAGGGCCGAATTCGGGCTGCGGCGCGCAGTTGAAACCCCGCCTGATGGCCGGCACCAACCATCCCCAACACCGCTGCATCTTTGCGCGCCAACCGGTCGATTGAGATAGCCGAAGCAGCAGCCGTGCGCAGGGCGGTCAGCAGATTACCCCCGACCATGGCCGTTGGCAGCCCGGTATCTGGATCAAACAAAAACACCGCTGATTGATGGTTGGTCAGGCCTCGCGCCATGTTGCCGGGGAAATAGCCGCCTGCCTTGACGCCAAGCATCCTTCCGGCGGTATCAAGGCCGGATTTAAAGCCGTATTGGCGACCTTCGCCCAAAGCTTCGCGCACCACGGGAAAGTTGCGCGCATCCCCCCGCGCCATCGAGGCAAAACACTCCTCGATGGCGGAAAAAGCATCGGCCGGCGATACAAGATCGGCAATCAGCCGTTCAGGGACGATCAACATTGGGCGAATTTCCTGTGGCTGGAGCGACGTGGGCGACCCGATTGGATGGACCACCCGCAGGGGTTCAATAGGCTTTGCCGCGCGCCGAAACCGGCCACAGGCTTTCAACTTTGCCGCCGCGCACACCGACATACCAATCGTGAACATTGCAGGTGGGGTCGCAGTGCCCCGGCACCAGACGCAGCTTGTCGTTTACCTTCAACGCCCCGGTCGGGTCTTCAACGACGCCATGCTCATCCGAGCATTTGACGTATTTTACATCCGTGCGGCCATAGACCACCGGCAGGCCGCTATCGACTGATTGGGCTTTCAGGCCCGCATCGACGATGGCCTTATCAGCTTTGGCATGGCTCATCACCGAGGTCAGGATGAACAGCGCGTTTTCCCATTCGCCCTGATCAATGCGCTTGCCGTCCTTATCCAGAATGCGGCCATAGTCGGCATCCATAAAGGCATAAGAGCCGCACTGAAGCTCGTTGAACACACCTGACGCGCTTTCAAAGTAATAGCTGCCGGAGCCACCACCGCCGACAATATCACACTCAAGCCCTTGGGCTTTCAGGCCTTGCACGGCATCGCGGACCTGATCGACGGCGATGTCGATCTTGGCCTTGCGGTCGGCATAGCTGTCCATGTGCTGCATCGCACCCTGATAGGCTTGGATGCCCGCGAACTTCAGGCCGGGGGCGGCGTCGATCTTTTTGGCAATAGCAACAACATCCTGAGTGGTGTTTACCCCGCAGCGCCCGGCGCCACAGTCGATTTCCACCAGACATTCAAGCTGAGTGCCGTGTTTGACCGCAGCCGCCGACAGATCAGCGACGTTTTCGATATCGTCAACGCAGACCAGGGTGCGGGCCCCCAGTTTGGGCAGGCGGGCAAGCCGGTCGATCTTGGCCGGGTCGCGTACCTGGTTCGAGACCATCACATCCTTGATGCCGCCACGGGCAAAAACCTCGGCCTCAGACACCTTTTGGCAGCAGACGCCACAGGAACCGCCAAGGCGTTCTTGCAGCAGCGCCACATCGACCGATTTGTGCATCTTGCCATGCACACGGTGGCGCATGCCATGGGCCTTGGCAAAATCACCCATTTTCTTGATGTTACGTTCCAGCGCGTCCAGATCCAGCACAAGGCAGGGGGTCTGGATATCGGCTTCGTTCATGCCGGGCAGGGCGGGAATGTCATAGCCAACCTCAAGGCCAGCAAAATTTGCGGGTGCGTTCATGGCGGTTCTCCCTTAGCCCTGCATCCAGGGCAGTTTATCCAGATCGACGTTGCCGCCGGTGATGATGATGCCGATACGTTGGCCCTTGAACAGGCCGGGGTTCTTTAGAATGGCGGCCAGTGGCACGGCGCTGGACGGTTCCATCACGATCTTCATCCGCTTCCAGATCAACTTCATCGCCTCGATGATCTCGTCCTCAGAGGTGGTTAAAATATCCGTGACGTGCTTTTTCACAAAGTGCCATGTCAGCTCTTTCAGTGGCACCTTCAACCCGTCAGCGATGGTTTCGGGGGCGTCATCGGCGATGATATGCCCGGCCTTGAAACTGCGGTAGGCGTCGTCGGCCTGCTCAGGTTCGGCCGCATAGATTTTCACCGTTGGGGCGATGGTTGATAGCGTCAGGCAGGTGCCCGAAATCATGCCGCCGCCGCCGATGGGGGCGATGACCGCATCAAGACCTTGGATTTGATCGTTCAATTCGCGCGAACAAGTGGCTTGGCCTGCAATCACGCGCGGATCGTTATAGGGGTGCACAAATTCCGCCCCGGTTTGCGCCACGACTTCGGCGAAAACGGCCTCGCGGCTGCTGGTAGACGGTTCGCATTCCACCACGCGGCCACCATAACCCTTGACGGCGTCTTTCTTGGCCTGCGGTGCCGTGCGCGGCATTACCACAGTGCAAGATATGCCCCGTCGGCCTGCCGCATAGGCAAGACAAAGCCCATGGTTGCCCGACGAATGAGTAGCGACGCCTTTGGCCGCTTGGGCATCGGTCAGACCAAAAACCGCGTTCGAAGCCCCGCGCGCCTTGAAAGCCGCAGCTTTCTGAAAGTTTTCGCATTTGAAAAACAGCTCTGCTCCGGCCATGGCATTGATATAGCTCGATGTCATGACCGGGGTCAGGTGAATATAGGGGGCTATGCGCGTATGGGCCGCGATCACATCATCATAGGTCGGGATATACATGCTGCGTCCTTTCAGGCGGCGGCGCGGGCGGGTTCTGCGGCGCTGGTCCGGTAATACTGCTGTGCTGCGGCGACACCTGACCCAAGGGTGACGGGCCAGCCCAGATCGGCCATGCACATCTCGGCGGTGGCAAGGCCCGACAGCATCATCACATCGGTCAAACTACCCAGATGCCCAATGCGGAAAACCTTGCCTGCCACCTCGCCCAAGCCCACCCCAAAGGCGACGCCGTATTTCGCCGCAGCCAACTGCACAAGGTCGGTGCCATTGCAGCCAGTTGGCACCACCACGGCGGTCACGGTTTCAGAATAAAGCTCGGGCGATGCGGCGCAGGGTTTCATGCCCCAAGCGGCAATGGCGCGACGCACACCTTCGGCCAAGCGATGGTGGCGGGCATAGACGTTTTCCAACCCTTCATCCTCAAGCATCTCGATTGCGGTGGCGAGACCGGAAATCAGGCCGACCGCCGGTGTATAAGGATAGCCACCCGTCGCATAGGTGCGCTGCATATCGGCGAAATCAAAAAAGGTGCGCGGCAAGCGGGCGGTTGGCATTGCAGCCAAGGCCTTGGCGCTGACCCCGACAATGGCCAGGCCCGCAGGTAACATAAAGCCCTTTTGGCTGCCAGCCACCGCCACGTCGATGCCCCAGGCATCCATTTCAAATGGCATGCAACCGATCGAAGACACGCCATCGACAAACAGCATCGCCGGATGGTTTGCATTGCTTAAAGCGCGGCGAATGCCTGCAATATCTGAACGCACACCGGTTGCGGTTTCGTTATGGGTCGCCAGCACGGCTTTGATGGCGTGATCGCGGTCGGCCTTCAACGCGGTTTCAATCGCAGCCAGCGGCGCGCCCTGACCCCAGACAGTTTCGATCACTTGCACATTCAGGCGATGGCGCTGACACATATCTATCCAGCGGTGGCTGAACATCCCAAACCGTGCGGCCAAGACCGTATCGCCGGGCGACAGCGTGTTCGAAATTGCCGCCTCCCAACCACCAGTGCCAGTAGAAGGGAACAGAAACACCTCGGCTTCGGTGGTGCCCAGCACGCGTTTCACCCCAGCCAGCGCAGGCCGAAACAAGCGGCCGAATGCGGGCGAGCGGTGATCCATCGTAGGCACGTCGCAGGCCTTGCGGATGGCTTCGGGAATGTTGGTGGGGCCGGGAATGAAGACCGGGTTCTGCGAGGACATGGGCGGGAACCTTTCGAATGGCAGGCCGTTGCGGTGGCCGCATCGCACAACCTTAGGTCAGAGCTTATGGCGGTGCAATTTTTTCGAAAATGTTTTTCAATAAGTAAATAATACAATAATCCCTTGCGATTTCAGGGTTTATGCGTTTTTCATTTTGTGACTAGCTTTTTCAGTTTTGTTAAAACCCGTCCAAAGGATGTGACTATGGCGAAATCATCAGACACTTCGCTTCCCCGTTCAGGCACCCGTCCTCGTGGTCGGCCAAAGGCATTTCAAGACAAAACCGATCAGAATACGGTGCAATCGCTTGACCGGGCGCTGGGGTTGCTTTCGGTTTTGGCCGGTACGGCGGGACTGACGCTTTCTGAACTGGCAAGTCGTGCGGATCAGGCGGTAGCGACGGTCTATCGGGCGTTGGTTACCTTGCAGTCGCATGGGATGGTCGAGATCGAAGAGCCGGGGCAAGTGTGGCATGTGGGGGCTGGGGCGTTTCGGGTGGGGTCGGCCTTCTTGCGCCGTACCAAAGTGGCAGAACGTGCGCGCCAACCGATGGATGCCTTGATGCGGGCCACCCATGAGACGGCAAATCTGGGTGTAGAAAGCGGTGACGAGGTGCTGTTTCTAAGCCAGGTTGAAACGCATGAAGCGATCCGCGCGTTCTTTCCGCCCGGCACGAAAAGCCCGATGCATGTGTCGGGG
>JBAVTI010000167.1:0-1849 GCA_049696055.1 Paracoccaceae bacterium
TGGCACCCCGAGCGGATTAGTGTGGTGACAAAACGCGCGCGGGTGCTGGTGGTGGGGGCCGGGCCTGCGGGGTTGGAGGCGGCGCTAAGTCTGGGGCGGCGCGGGCTGGAGGTGACCTTGGCGGAACGCGGGGATGCGCTGGGTGGGCGGGTGCTGCGCGAATGCACGCTGCCGGGGCTTTCGACGTGGATCAGGGTGCGCGATTGGCGGGCGCATATGATCGGCAAGTTGCCGAATGTTGCGGTGTTTTTGGGCAGCGACATGGGGGTGGCCGAGATTGCCGAGTTTGGCGCCGATCATGTGGTGCTAGCGACGGGGTCGGTGTGGCGGCGCGATGGCGTTGGGGTTCTGGGCATGGATGCCGGGGTGTTTGCCGGGGCGCTGACGCCGGATGACGTGTTTGGTGGCGCACCGGTTGTGGGGCCGGTGGTGATCTATGATGACGAGCATTATTTCATGGGCGGGGCCATGGCAGAGCGGCTGGCGGGGCTGGGGCATCAGGTGACGCTGGTGACACCGCAGGCGGTGGCGTCAAGCTGGACCGCGATGACCGACGAGCAGGGCTTTGTGCAGGCGCGGCTGTTGGCGGCGGGGGTGCAGGTGGTGCCGTTGCAAATGCTGGTGGGGCAGGTGGCGGGCGCGGTGCGGCTGGCCTGTGTTTATAGCGGGCAAGAGACGGCGCGCCCTTGTGGGACGCTGATCCTGGTGACCGGGCGGCTGCCGGTGGACGGGCTTTATGCGGGGCTGATGGCGGCGGGCGTTGCGGCGGTAAGCCGGGTGGGCGATTGCCTTGCACCATCGTCGATTGCCGATGCGGTGTATTCGGCGCACCGGTTTGCGCGGGGCTATGGGGCGGTTTCAGACGCGCCCTTGCAGCGGGAACGGCCTGCGTTGCGGGGGGTGTTATGAACGGGGGCGATACCGGAGACGGGGTTCGGCGGCGCAGCCGTGCAGGGCGCATTACCGGGGCATTGAACCAGCCTGCGTTTGGGCAGGTACCACGGGTCTATGCGCCGATCGAGGTGATCTCTGCCGATCAGCTGCAGGCCATTCACGACGCGGCGTTGCGGGTGCTGGCCGAGACCGGGATGAAGGTTTTGGATCCGCGCGCCAGGGATATGTATGCGCGGGCGGGGGCCGTGGTGACGGGGGAGTCGGTGCGGTTTGACCCGGCGATGGTGATGGAGCGGTTGGCATCGGTGCCTGCCCGGTTTGGGCTGGAGGCGCGCAACCCGGCGCGAAATCTGCGGTTCGGCGGTGCAGACTGCGTGTTCGCCTCGGTTGGTGGCCCGGCCTATGTGATGTGCAACGACAAGGGGCGGCGTGATGGCACCTTTGCCGAGATGAGCGATTATCTGCGGCTGATCCAGAACCTGAACGTGATCCACCAAGAAGGCGGTGGGCCGTTCGAGCCGCTGGATCTGCCCGCAAACACCCGGCATCTGGATATTTATCACGCGCAGATCAGGCTGCTGGACAAGAACTGGCAGACCCAGACGCTTGGCCATATGCGCACCATGGATGGCATCGAGATGGCGGCGATCATGCTGGGGACCTCGCCCGAGGGGTTAGTGGACAGGCCGGTGCTGATGGGAATCATCAACACCAACTCGCCGCTGCAACTGGATGTGCCGATGGCCGAGGGGCTGATGGCGATGGCGGCGCATGGGCAGGTGGTGGTGATCACGCCGTTCACCCTTGCGGGTGCTATGGCACCGATAACGCTGGCGGGGGCGCTGGTGCTGCAACATGCCGAGGCGATGGCGGGTATTGTGCTGACGCAGATCGTGCGGCCGGGGGTGCCGGTGATGTATGGCGGCTTTACCTCGAACGTCGATATGCGGTCGGG
>JBAVTI010000168.1:0-3266 GCA_049696055.1 Paracoccaceae bacterium
GCGTTGGTGCCGCGCCCGCGATCCGCGCGGCGTGATGCCCGCGAAACCGATCCCCGAGTGGCGTCATACCCCTGCCCGTTTCACCTTACGCAAATATCCAGATCGATGGCACCTGCAACCTAAGCCCCACGCGCATCAGCCGCCAAAGCTTTGGCCCCGTTTACCAGCAACGACAGATCAACGCCGACAGCGGTAAAGGTGGTGCCCCACGCCATGCATTGCCTGGCAAAGGCCGGGTCCAGCGTCAGGATGCCCGCCGGTTGCCCCGCCGCTACAATGCGGGTGACAGCGTCATGAATAGCCGCCACCACATCGGGATGGTTCGAATTGCCCGGATGGCCCATCGAGGCCGCAAGGTCGGCAGGGCCGATGAACATGCCATGCACCCCATCGACGGCGGCAATCGCCTCGATCTGGGTCAACGCCTCGGCGGTTTCGACCTGCACCAACAGGCACAGCTCTTCCTCGGCCCGGCGCGCATAGTCCTTGACCGCCCCAAAGCGGCTGGCGCGCATCATGCCTGCCACGCCGCGGATGCCACGCGGGGCATAGCGCATGGCGGCAACGGCAGCGCGGGCCTCATCCGCGTTCTGGACATAAGGAATGATCAGGGTTTGCGCGCCAAGATCAAGCAGGCGCTTGATCAGCACCACATCATTGCTGGCAGGCCGCACCACGGCGCTGACGGCATAGGGCGCCATCGCCTGCATCATGCCAAGCGTGTCGGGTATATCGGTCAGCGAATGTTCGGTGTCGATCACTATCCAGTCATAGCCACAGCCCGCCAGCGCCTCGGCAATGATCGGGCCGGGAAGAGTGTTCCAAAGCCCGATTTGTTGCTGGCCTGCCGCCAGCGCGTGTTTGAAGGCGTTCACCGGCAGGGTCATTTTGCCGCCCCTTTCACCAGAGTTGCCATCCGGCGCAGCGCCAGCAGGTAGCCTTCGGTGCCAAATCCCGCAATCACGCCATCAGCACGGGTGCTGACATAGGAATGGTGGCGAAAGGCCTCGCGCTTGTGGACGTTCGAGATGTGAACTTCTAGCACCGGGCCGTCAAAGGCGTTCAGCGCGTCCAGAATGGCAACCGAAGTGTGAGTAAGGGCGGCAGGGTTGATCACGATACCAGCGCCCTGATCGCGGGCCTGATGGATCCAGTCAATGATCGCGCCTTCATGGTTGGATTGGTGAAAGCGGATGGTCAGGCCAAGGTCTTCGGCCACAGCGGCACAGGCGTCAGCCACATCTTCCAGCGTTTCCCGGCCATAGATTTCCGGCTGCCGTTGCCCAAGCAGGTTAAGGTTGGGGCCATTCAGAACATAGATCGGTTTGGGCACAGGGCTTGTCCTTCCAAAATTGGCCAGACGCCCGATTTGATCGGGGCCAGCTTTTGTTGGACGATAGCCGATCCAGCATCAGGAACAAGGCCCGAGCCGCTCATCAGCCCCTGACGGCGCCTCTTCGCAATTTGCCCTGGGGGAGCCCGCGAAAAGGTAGCGCCAGCGACTGATGAGCGGCGCAGAAAAGAGGCGCCCGGGCTTTGGCAAGCACCGGGCGCGGCGTCAAACCGGAAAAAGCACTGTCAGGCAACTTTTTCCAGCGCAACATCGGGGCTGATACCCAGCGCATGGCAGACATCGCGGGTAAGGTGAGGGCGGTTCAGGGTGTAGAAATGCAGATCTCCAACGCCTTCGCCCAGCAATGTGTCGCAAAGCTCGGTGCAAAGGGCGGTCGACAGCAGTTCCTCGCGGCCATCCCGCTTGGCGGCGGCAAAGGCATCGTCCAGCCAGACCGGCACTTGGGTGCCGCAGCGGGCGGCAAAGCGTTTAGTTCCGGCCCAGTTTTCAATCGGCAGGATGCCGGGAATGATCGGGGCAGTGATGCCTTCCTTCACACACAGGTCACGAAAGCGCAAAAAGGTTTCGGCCTCGAAGAAGAACTGGGTCATGGCGCTGGAAGCACCGGCGTCGATCTTGCGCTTTAACCAAAGCACATCGGCCAGGGTATCGGCCGAATCGGGGTGCGGTTCGGGGTAGGCACCGACGCGCAGGGTAAATTTGCCAGTGGCAGCCAAGGCTTCGATCAGGTCAACCGAGCTTGCAAACCCGTCGGCATGAGGGGTAAAGCGGTCGGCACCCTTGGGGGCATCACCGCGCAGGGCAACGATTTCGGTAACGCCAGCCTCGGCGTAAGCCGCTGCAATTTCTAATGTTTCTGTGCGGGTGGCATCGACGCAGGTCAAGTGTGCTGCGACATTCAGCCCGTAGTTCTTGCTAATCGTGGTCACCGCATCATGCGTCAGTTTGCGGGTAGTGCCGCCCGCGCCATAGGTCACGCTGGCAAAGTTTGGCTTCAAGGGTGCCAGCATCTGCACCGTCTCCCACAGCCTAAACGACGCGTCGAGCGTCTGGGGCGGGAAGAATTCGAAGGAAATGCGCGGTGCGGACATGGGGAAGGCTCCTATTTCTTGACTCACTTGTGCCAGAGGTTGAGTTGTGAAACAAATTCATAATACTAATGATCTTTATGAGGTTGACCGCATATGCACCTTGAGTTCCGCCATCTCCGTACGATCCGCGCGATTCATCAGGCGGGCGGCTTGGCGCGGGCTGCCGATATCTTGAACATGACCCAATCGGCGCTGTCGCATCAGGTGAAGGGGCTGGAGGATCAGGCGGGGATCGAGTTGTTCGTGCGCCGTTCAAAGCCGTTGAAATTGTCGGCTGCAGGGCAGCGGATGTTGCGGCTGGCCGAGCGGATTTTGCCCGAGATCGACGCGCTGGAAGACGAGTTTCGCGCGTTGAAGTCCGGGAAGACCGGGCGGCTGCATATCGCGATGGAATGTCACGCTTGTTTTGACTGGCTATTCCCGGTTCTGGCGCAATTTCGCCATGCCTGGCCGGATGTGGACGTCGATATTCGGGCCGGGCTGGCGTTCGAGGCGTTGCCGGCCTTGATGCGCGAGGAGGTGGATCTGGTGATCACGTCGGATCCGATCAAGCTTGACGGGGTCGTGTTCAATCCGTTGTTTGATTATCACCCAATGTTTGTCGCGTCGTCGGCCAATCCCTTGGCGGCGAAGGCGGTGATCGAGGCCGGGGATTTCCGCGACCAGATGTTGATCACCTATCCGGTGGCGCGCGATAAGCTGGATATCTTTACCGAGCTTCTGGGGCCCGCGAAGGTCGAGCCGCGGGGGATGCGGCAGGTAGAACTGACGGCGGTTATCTTGATGCTGGTCGGGTCGAACCGGGGGGTCTCGGTGCTGCC